>JAZOBP010000176.1:0-14591 GCA_045596065.1 Lawsonibacter sp.
GGAGCCGTCGTCCACCAGAATGATCTCAATGTCGTCTCCGCCCTGCAGCAGGGTATCCACACAGTGTTCCATGTAGGCGGCGGAGTTGTAGCAGGGTACGGCAAAGGTGATCAGCTTGTCCATAGTATCCTCCTTACAGCAGCTTGTCGGCCAGAGCCAGAGCCTGAGCGACAATGACATCCATGTTGTAGTACTTGTACTCGGCCAGTCGGCCCAGCAGATGCAGCTGAGGGTAGCCCTCGGCCAGATCTCGGTACCGGGCGTACAGGGCGTTGTTGTCCGGGTTGATGATGGCGTAGTAGGGGGTCTCGCCGGGAGCACCGGTATAGGCGTAGGAATATTCCTTCACCGTAGTGGTGGCACCGGGCAGCGTCTGGCCGGTCATGTGCTTGAACTCGGTGATACGGGTGTAGGGCTGATCTACGGTGTAATTGACGGTGCCGTGGGTCTGCACCAGATCGGCGGCGTGGGTCTCAAATTCAAAGCGCAGGCCCCGGTAGGGCAGCCGACCGCAGCAGAAGTCGAACAGCTCGTCCACGGCGCCGGTATAAATCACAGGCCCGTCAAAGCCCTGACCGTCCATCAGGACGGTGCCGTCACGCAGGGTCAGGCGGCTGCGTGCATCCACCCCGGTGGACACGGTGATGTTGGGATGATCCAGCATACGCTGGAAGATGGGGGTGTAGCCATCCAGAGGCATACCCTGCCATGTGTCCTGAAAGTACCGGTCGTCCCGGGACAGGAAGACAGGCACACGGGCGGTGGTGTTGGGGTCGATCTGTTCGGGGGTCTGGCCCCACTGTTTCATGGTGTAGTGGACAAAGACGTGCTCGTACACGTAGTCGGCTACCTGACGGATCTCAGGGTCTTCGCTTTGACGCAGCTCCAAAATGGTGACCTTTTTTTCGGCCCCATATACGGCAATGAGCTTTTCGCCAAGAGCCCGGCCCTTTTCCGGGCCGTAGGCGGTCTCCAGACTGGTCAGATTAAAGGGGACGGGCATCTGCACCCGACCGCCGTCGGCAGGGATATTGGCCACCACCCGATGCTGGTAGTCCAGCCATCCGGTAAATCGGGACAGGTAGTCGTAGACCTGCTTGTCGTTGGTGTGGAAGATGTGTGGGCCGTACTGGTGGATGAGCACACCGGCCTCGTCCTTGCGGTCGTATGCGTTGCCGCCCAGATGGTCACGGCGCTCCAGCAGCAGCACCCGGCGGCCGCCCTTCTCGGCCAGCTGCCGGGCACACACAGCGCCGGCAAAACCTGCACCGATGACCAGTGCGTCATAAGTCAATGCCAATAAAGTCACAACCTTTATCAATGTGTGGTCTGCAGGCGTCTGCCCACAAGCCACCTTATTATACCACGACCCGGGCAGAAAAGGAAAGTGCTCCGGGTATATTTTTGCGTTTGGTGCATATGGTGGACAAAAAGGGGGCATGGGCATGAAACGGGTGGTTGTGACGGCATTGCTGCTGGTGGCGGTGGATTTTCTGCTGCCCGTTTTCCTGCTCAGCGGCCCCAAGAAAGAGCCGAGGCCTGCCGCTGACCTGCTGCCGCCGGAACAGAGCCTTGTAGGGCTGGATGCATCTGCCCGGGTGCAGGTGCTGATGGGGGACGGGACGGTGACGGCCATGACCCGGGCGGACTACCTGTGGGGGGTGACGGCGGCGGAGATGCCGGCCTCCTTCCATCCCGAAGCGCTCAAGGCCCAATGTGTGGCCGCCCGCACCTATTACAGTTCGCTGCCGGAGGACAAGCACCCCGGGGCGGATGTGTGTGCCGACTCGGGGTGCTGTCAGGCCTATATCAGCCGGGAGGAGGCTAAAAGCGGCTGGGGGGAGCGGGCGCAGGAACTGTCGGAGCGGGTGAGTCAGGCGGTGAAGGAGACGGACGGACTGGTGGCGGTCTATGAGGGCCGGCCCATTCAGGCACTGTTTTTCTCCAGCGCCCCGGGCAGCACCGTGGACGCACAGGCGGTTTGGGGCACGCATGTGCCCTATCTGGTGTCTGTGGCAAGCCCGGAGGGGGAGGGAGTGCCCAACTACCGCTCACAGGTGACCTTTGATGCCGAACAGCTGCGCAGGCAGATTTTAGACCAGTATCCCAAGGCTGACCTGTCCGGCCCTTGTGAGGGGTGGGTTGATGACATAAAAAGGGAGCCGTCGGGGACGGTCAGCCGGCTGAAGCTTGGAGGCGTGGAGCTCACCGGCGGTCAGGTACGCAAGCTGCTGGGACTGCGTTCGGCCTGCTTTACCCTGTCGGTCAAGGGACAGACGGTGACCTTCCATGTTACCGGCTACGGCCACGGGGTGGGCATGAGCCAATACGGGGCCAATGAGCTTGCCGGTCAGGGCAGGGACTTCCGCCAGATTTTGCAGTGGTACTACACCGGAGTGGAGCTGGAGCGTATGGACATTGCCTGAGTGGGAAAACTGTGGTATACTGAAAGCCCTGAAAAAAGAGAAAGGCGGTGACCGGTATGAAGGAGCGCCTGGCAGTAGCCATGAGCGGCGGCGTAGACAGTTCGGTGGCGGCATATCTGCTGGGACAGCAGGGCCATGAACTGATCGGCATTACTCTGCGTCTGCACCATTGTGCCGGCCCCGAGGAGGCGGAGCAGGCCGCCCGTGTGGCCGGGCAGCTGGGCTTTGACCACCGCACGGTTGACCTGACGGCCGCCTTTCGGCATCGGGTCATGGACGAGTTTGCGGCCGCCTACGAGCAGGGCTGCACCCCCAACCCCTGCCTGAGCTGCAACCGCCACATCAAATTTGGAGCCATGGTGGATCTGGCCCGTGAGCTGGGCTGTGTCGGGGTGGCCACCGGCCACTATGCCCGCATCAGCCGGGACAGCGCCACCGGCCGCTATTTGCTCCGCACCGCCCTCCATCCGGAGAAAGATCAAAGCTATGTGCTCTATATGCTCACCCAGCAGCAGCTGGCCGCCAGCCGCTTTCCTCTGGGGGAACTGTCCAAGGAAGAGATCCGGGCCATTGCCGCCCAACAGGGGCTGGTTAACGCCCACAAGGCGGACAGTCAGGACATCTGCTTTATCCCGGATGGGGACTATCCGGGCTTTATCCGCCGTTATACCGGCCGGGACTATCCCACGGGCAATTTCATTGACCCGGAGGGGCAGGTGCTGGGTCGGCACGAGGGCATTATTGCCTATACCCTCGGCCAGCGTCGGGGCCTGGGCGTGTCCAGCGCCAACGGCCGGCTGTACGTGACCAGCATCGATCCCGAGGCCAATACCGTTACCCTGGGGGGCAATGACGCCCTCTTTGCCCGGACGGTGGAAGCGGACGGCATCAACTTTATCCCCTTTGACCGGCTGGACCGGCCCATGCGGGTACAGGCCAAGGCCCGCTACCGCCATCCGGCACAGGAGGCCGTGGTGGAGCAGACAGACGCAGACCGTATCCGGGTCACCTTTGATAAGCCCCAGCGCGCCATGACCCCTGGACAGGCGGTGGTGCTCTACGACGGCGATGTGGTGGTAGGGGGCGGCACCATCCGAACGATTGCGGATTAAGCCCGATCGGGCAGAAAGAGAGAAGCCGAATATGGGTATCTTTGACGGCGTGCTGCTGGTCAGCGACTATGATGACACCCTGTGCGACAATAACGGACATATTCCGGAGCGGAATTTGCGTGCATTGGAGCATTTTACCGCCCGAGGTGGTCGGTTTACCGTGGCTACGGGCCGTGCCTATACCACCCTTGCGCCCTACGTCCATGCCCTGCCCATCAATGCCCCGGTGATCCTTTCCAACGGCTCGGCCCTTTACGATTTTTGTGCGGGGAAGATGCTGGTGCAGACCCAGCTGGACAGCCGTGCCCCGGAGGATATGACCGCCCTTATGGAGGTGGAGCCTGGGCTGGGCTTTGAAGCCTACCACGGGGAGGACATCTATGTGTTCCGACCCAACTGGGTCACCGATGCCCATATGAAAAAGGTGGGGACAAGCTATACCCTGTGCTCCGTTGAGGCCATGCCCACCCCGTGGACAAAGGCCATCGTGCAGGGGGAGCATGAGGAGCTGCTCCGGGCCAGAACATGGCTGAGCGAGCACTGTCCCGGACGCTATGAGGCGATTTTCTCCAACCACTATTACCTTGAAATCACCCAAGTCGGCAGCAATAAGGGCGGCATGACGGCACAGCTGGCCCGGATGCTGGACATCGACCGGAAAAATATCTATTGCATTGGGGATAACCAAAATGACATTCCCATGCTGGCCCAGTCGGCCATTCCTTTTGCCCCGGCTGACTGTGCGCAGGAGGTAAAGGATTGGGGTGCCCGGCTGCTGTGCCCCTGTGAGGAGGGTGCGGTGGCACAGGCCATCGAGATCATAAAAAATGAGCGTGAACGGCACTGACCGTTCACGCTTTTTGCTGTCTGCGCTTATGATGGAGCAGGGGGGGATGGCCGTGACAGACCGGGAGTGCATCCGACAGCTGCAGGCGGTACGGATATTCTGCTCGCCGGAGCAGATGATGGCGGTGGACCGGGCCATCGCCGTGCTTGCACAGCGGGCAAAAAAAGAGCAGACACCGTAGGGTGTCTGCTCTTTTGCAGATTGAGGGGAAATCAGCCCTTCTTGCCGGTGGACTTCATCACGGCCAGGAAGCCGATCATCAGAGCCACGCCCACGGGCAGAGCGATGATGGTGGGAGCACCGATCACGCCCAGAACACCGGCGACCAGATAGGAGATGCCGGCAATGATGGCGCAGGACACGGCGTAGGGCAGCTGAGTGGACACGTGGTTGACGTGGTCGCACTGAGCGCCGGCAGAGGCCATGATGGTGGTGTCGGAGATGGGGGAGCAGTGGTCACCGCACACGGCACCGGCCATGCAGGCGGAGATGCACACGATCATAAGGGCGTTATCGGCAGGCAGAGCGCTCTGCACGATGGGGATCAGGATACCGAAGGTGCCCCAGCTGGTACCGGTGGCAAAGGCCAGTGCGCAGCCCACGGCAAAGACCAGTACGGGCAGCAGGAACTGAATGCCGGTGGCCTGCTTGACCAGAGCCTCAACGTACAGCTTGGCGCCCAGAGAGTCGGTCATGGCCTTCAAAGACCAGGCAAAGGTGAGGATCAGGATGGCGGGGACCATGGCCTTGAAGCCCTCGGGAATGCAGCCCATCATCTCACGGAAGCTCATGGAGCGGCGGATCATGTAGTAGATCACCGTGATAACAAGGGCGAATGCGGAGCCAAGCATCAGACCCACGGAGGCGTCGGAGTTGGAGAAGGCGGTGATGAAATCCTCACCGGCAAAGAAGCCGCCGGAGTAGATCATGCCGATGACACAGCACACGATCAGGGAAACCACAGGGAAGACCAGATCCAGCACGATGCCCTTGCCCTCGGAGGCGTTGTCCTCGGCGTTGGCGTAGGGATTGGCACCGGAGAACAGGTCGCCGTTCTCCATGGCGTTGCGCTCGTGCTTGGCCATGGGGCCGAAGTCCACCTTCATGACCACCAGAGCCACCATCATCACGATGGTCAGCAGGGCGTAGAAGTTATAGGGGATGGCACGCAGGAACAGGTTGAAGCCCTGACCGTCCTCGGCAAAGCCGGCCACGGCGGCGGCCCAGGAGGAGATGGGGGCGATGATGCAGATGGGGGCGGCGGTGGCGTCAATGATGTAGGACAGCTTTGCACGGGAGACCTTGTGGCTGTCGGCCACGGGACGCATGACGCTGCCCACGGTCAGGCAGTTGAAGTAGTCGTCGATGAAGATCAGGCAGCCCAGCAGGATGGAGGCCAGCTGTGCGCCCACACGGGACTTGATGTGGGTGTGAGCCCAGCGGCCAAAGGCGGCGGAGCCGCCGGCCTTGTTCATCAAGGCTACCATGGCGCCCAGGATGATCAGGAAGACGATGATGCCCATGTTGTAGCTGTCGGTGACAGAGGCGATGATGCCGTCATTGAACACATGGAGCACAGTGCCCTCAAAGCTGAAGTTGGAATACATCAGGCCGCCGGCCAGAATGCCGATGAACAGGGAGGAGTAGACCTCCTTGGTGATCAGGGCCAGCACGATGGCGATGACGGGGGGCAGCAGAGCCCAGGGGGTGTTGAAGAAGCGGCTGACCGCTTCGGTCTCTTCGCCGGTGGCGAAGACGGTGGTGGCCAGAGCCAGCACGGTCATCAGGAGGATGGCAGCACGGCTGAGCCAACGCTTGGTGTTAGTCATAATGTTCCCTCTTCTCTTAAAAATGTGGGTATTTTAAATGCGCACCTGCGCAGGGACAACAAAAAAGACGCTCCACAGGAGCGCCCATAGGCATACCGTTGCCAATAAGGTGTGACAGCGCTCCACGATGTTCGTGACAGTCCGGGGGATATTCTCCCACGGCCCAGAAAGACCCGCCGCAGGCACGGGGGCTATCTTCGGCGGAGACCCCTCTCCCACGGGACGGCTGCCTGGCCTTGTCCCGGGGTACGCATGGTATCCGCGCCTCTATCAAAAAGTATTTGATTGCCAGTATCCTACCACGCAGGGGGGAATGTGTCAAGGGAAAAGAGCAAAATCAGTCTCTTTTTGGAAGAAAAGGGCGTGGAAAAGGAGACGGCGGCCACCGGACAGCCCGGATGCCGCTGGGTATACCGGCATTTGGCTCAAAGGGTAAGGGCGGGGCATAGAATAATGCGGTACGCTGGATCGTGCCACGAAAAAAGGAGGGAACGGCCATGGACAACATGGAACAGATGCCCGTATGGGACGGCACGGTGCCGGATCAGCAGCTGCTGGAGCGGGTGTGGGCGCGGGTCATGCAGGGGCGTGAGCCGGCCGTGCAGCCGTTGGGCGACGGGGAGGACGGAGCAACCCCGGAGCAGGTGTCTGCCGGTATACGGACAGAGGAAAGGCAGGATACATGGCAGGAGCCGCCCACGCAGGGACAAAGGCCGGAGCCGGGGTGCTTCGGACGGACATCCCGCACATACGCAGAGCAGTTGGAGCGCATGCTGGAGGGGGAGTGGGAGGATGCCCACATCTACCGGCAGCTTACCCGGCGTGGGACGGGGCAAACGGCCCGGGAGCTGAGTCGGCTGGCCCGGCAGGAGCAGGCCCATGCCAGAAAGCTGGCGGCGGCCTATTTTATCCTCACGGGCCGGCACCGGCGCTGGTCGGGGCAGGGACAGAGCCGACCGCCGGTAGAGCTGATGCAGGGCCTTCGGGAGCAGCTGCTTCAGGCGCTCCGGGAGAGCGAGGCCTACCGACAGGCCGGGGCGGAAACGGAGGATATGTGCCTGAGAGAGCTCTTTTATGAGCTGTCGGAGCAGGAGAGGGAGCAGGCCGGAGCGCTGCGGAGGATCCTGGAGCAAATGTAAGAATAAAATGGCTCAAATGACCAAAAAGCGGCGGATGATATTGGGGGAAATGACGGTTTTCATTCATTCTGAAGTGTGGTAGACTGTAGGCAAACCAAAACTTAGGAGGAAATGGAAATGTTTGATATTCCCATGGATCTGCGCTCGCTGGAGGGGGCCATTCTTCGCTACGAGCAGGAGCCCATCCAAAAGGGCCTGATCATGTTCTACGGCCACTCTCTGTTCACCCGCTGGGGCAGCGGCGTATGGGCGCAGCAGGTTCGTCCCATGGCACAGGACATCTGCATGAAGGACGGCTCTCTGGCGGTGGTCAACCACGGTTTCGGCACCACCACCACCGAGGAGCGTCTGTCCTACTACGACCGTCTGGTGCGCCCCTGGGAGCCCCGTGCGCTGGTGCTGGCCAACTGGGGCAACGACTCCATGTACGGCTACAGCCCCGAGCAGTCCATGCACGCCACCGCCCAGCTGCTGGCCTGGGCCCGTGCCGACTTCCCCGGCATCAAGCTGTTTTTGGTGGATACGCACCCCACGGCCAAGGCAAAGAGAGAGGTCGAGATCCGGCCCGGTGTTGCCCTGCCCGACAAGTGGAACAACAAGCTGCGTGAGCGTGAAAAGATCCGTGAGATGCTCATGATCTACGCCCAGACCCACGAGGACACCACCTTCATCAACCTCTGGGATAAGCCGGAGTTCTTTGAAGAGGGTCATGTGGGCGACTTCCACTACGTCCGTGACGATCTGTTTATGGAAGATATGGTCCACCCCAACCAGGCGGGCTACGACATCCTCGGCCCCATCTTCCGTGAGGCGTTGGACGAACTGCTGTAAAGTGCATACTAAAAAATCCCTCTGCCCATCGGCAGAGGGATTTTTGCATTTAAAAGCGTTTGGTGCGCATGGCCAGACCCAAAACAGCTCCGCACACGCCGCCCACAATGTGGGTCAGCTGAGAGACGCTGTCGGTCTGGGTCACGGCGGTATATACCTCGTCGCCCAGATAGAGCACCGCCACCAGCAAAAAGGTCAGGGGGATGCCCCCGGTCATGCCGGACAGGGAGGCCAGCAGAATGAGCATAAACACGATGCCGCTGGCACCCAGCAGGGCGGTGCCGGGGAAGAAGATGAACTGGATCAGGCCCGATACCAAAGCGGTTATGGCAATGCACCAGAACAGCCGGCGGCTGCCGTAGCGCTCCTCCAGAGGAGGGCCGATGACCAGCAGCAGGGTGATGTTGGAGATAAAGTGGGCGTAGTCGGCGTGGCCCAGTACGTGCAGCACCATACGGGGGTAGGTGAGCAGGTCACGCAGGGAGGAACGGTATACGCTGAACAGCAAGGTGGTGTATCGGTCTCCCACATACCAGTCCAAAAGCAGCACGCCAAGGCACAGCAGAGAAAAGGTGAGTACGACGGGAGAGTTGTACTGCAGTGTCAGACGAAACGTTTTCTTGCGTGCCATGTGGGGCGGCTCCTTTCGGCAGAATTATTCGGCGGTGTTGAGCACCCGCACACGCAGTACGCCGTCAACGGCACGCAGCTCGTTGGCGATGTCGTCGGTGATCCGGGTGTTTACGTCCACCATCGTGTAGGCGTAGTCCTTCTTGGACTTGTTGGTCAGGTTTTCTACGTTGATGCCGTCCTTGGACAGGATAGTGGTGATGTTGGTGAGCATGGCGGGGACATTCTTGTGGATGATGCACACGCGGGCGATGCCGCTGCGCTCCTGGGACAGGTTGGGCAGGTTGACGCTGTTGGTGATGTTGCCGTTGAGCAGGTAGTCCTCCAGCTCACGCACAGCCATCACAGCGCAGTTGTCCTCGCTCTCCGGGGTGGAGGCGCCCAGATGGGGCAGGGCAATGACATTTTTCACCGTGGCGATGGTGGCGTTGGGGAAGTCGGTGACATACTTGGCCACACGGCCGGTGGACAGAGCTTCGATCATATCCTCGTCGTTGACCAGCTCACCGCGGGCCAGATTGAGCACACGCACGCCGCCCTTCATCTTGGAGATGGCCTCGGCGTTGATAAAGTCCTTGGTGGAGGGCAGGAAGGGGATGTGCAGGGTGATATAGTCACACACCTTGTACAGCTCGGCTACGTCCTTGACCACGTGCACGTGGCGGTCCAGACGCAGAGCGGCGTCCACGGACAGGTAGGGGTCGTAGCCGTAAACGTCCATGCCCAGCTTCAGCGCATCGTTGGCCACCAGAGCGCCGATGGCACCCAGACCGATCACGCCCAGAGTCTTGTGGTAAAGCTCAGGGCCGGCGAAGGCGGACTTGCCCTTTTCCACGGCGACGGCCACGTCTACGTTGGGGGTGTGAGCCTGCTCCTGTACCCAGTCGGCACCGCCCAGCACATCACGGGAGGAGATGAGCATGGCGGCCAGCACCAGCTCTTTGACGGCGTTGGCGTTTGCGCCGGGGGTATTGAACACCACGATGCCGGCCTCGGAGCAGCGGTCGATGGGGATGTTGTTGGTGCCGGCACCGGCACGGGCGATGGCACGCAGGGAGGCGGGAAACTCGTAATCGTGCATCTTGGCGGAACGCACAAGAATGCCGCTTTCGTTGGCCACCTCGTCACCCACCTCAAAGCGGGTCTTGTCCAGCCGATTCAGGCCGGTGGCAGAGATCTTGTTGAGAGTTTTAATACGGTACATATTATATTCTACCTCGAATCAGTTGTTTTTGTCAAAGGTGCGGATAAAGTCGCACAGCTTCTCCACGCCCTCGGTGGGCATGGCGTTGTAGATGGAGGCGCGCATACCGCCCACATTGCGGTGGCCCTTCAGGTTGACAAAGCCGGCAGCGGCGGCCTCGGCGACAAACTTGGCATCCAGCTCGGCATCGCCGGTACGGAAGGCCACGTTCATGTCGGAGCGGGAGCCGGGCTGTGCGGGGCAGCTGAACAGACGGGTGTTGTCCAGAGTGTCGTAGAGCATGGCAGCCTTGGCGGCCTTGATCTTCTCGATGCCGGCGACACCGCCCTGCTCGTCCACCCAGTCCATCATCAGACCCAGCATGTAGATGCACCAGCAGGGGGGTGTGTTAAACATGGAGTCCTTCTCGATCATGGTCTTGTAGTTCATCATCACGGGGGTGTAGGGCAGTTCGTGACCGGCCAGATCCTCCCGGATGATGACCACGGTCAGACCGGCGGGAGCCATGTTCTTCTGGGCGCCGGCGTAGATAATGCCGTATTTGGACACGTCCACGGGGCGGGACATGATGTCGGAGGACATATCACACACCAGAGGCACCTTGCCCGTCTCGGGTACATACTGCCACTCGGTACCGTAGATGGTGTTGTTGACGCAGTAGTAGAAGTAGCTGGCCTCGGGTTCCAGCTTCAGCTCGTCCTGAGTGGGGATGCGGGTGTGGTTGCAGTCGGAGGTGTCGGCGGCGATGTTCACCTGACCGTACTTTTTGGCCTCCTTGGCGGCCACGGTGGAGAAGTTGCCGGTGAGGGCGTAGTCGGCCTTGCCGGTCAGACCCATCAGGTTGAGGGGGATGGCGGAGAACTGGCCGGAGGCGCCGGTCTGCAGGAACAGCACCTTGTAGCCCTCGGGCACGCCCATCAGGCGGCGGAACTTGGCCTGTGTGTCGTCGAAGATGGCCTGAAAAACTTTTGAACGGTGACTCATCTCCATGACTGACATGCCGCTGCCGTTATAGTTGAGAATTTCGGAACCGGCACGCTGCAGCACAGAAACAGGCAGCATGGAGGGCCCGGCGGAGAAGTTGAACACACGATTTTCGCTCATGGTGATGGACTCCTTTCAAGTCGTCGATGTAAATTGAATGTTCGTATAATGCGAGGATAACGAAAAATCCGATACCATTATATGAAAAAGCCTATAGAACTGTCAATGTCGGAAAGAACAAAAAAGACGGTAAAAAAGCGTCATAACATGGGTATTTGTTGGCCGGGGCCTTGTGGGGAAAGCGCCAAAAATTTTGGAACGTGGGGGAAAATCAGAATAGAAAATCGGACATGACAAAGAAAATGTGGAAGAAAATATGGAGTGATTTTGACGACCCGACGCAGGCGGGAAACGGGGAAATGATTGGGGGACACGGGTTAGAGGAAAAACCGTTCAAACCTGTGCAGTTTGCACAAGGACAATGGCAAAAACAAGAAGGAGAACGGCGGATAGATAGCATAAAATGCCGCTTTTTCCTTGCATTTGGCTGAAAATGCCTATAAAATATACAATGTATTCGTGTCATTGGGTGGAGTATTTCTCTTTTGGTCAAAGAGTACATAACCAGACCGGAGACGAGGTACATACCGAAAACGGCGGGGAGCTCCGGTGGAGTGGCCGGCCGTCAGAGAGCGCAGGGAGGATGAGGCATGCCTGTGCTCAGTAAGGTGCGCTGCACCAAAGGAAAGGAAGGGTTCTTATGAAACGAACACTCAAAAAACTGATGGCTCTGTTTTGCTGCATAGCCATCACCATGACCATGCTGCCGGCCATCCCGGTTATGGCAGAGGACACGGTCACGGAGATCTCCGGTACCGGGGTCACTATGACCGCAGGCAGCTACAAGCTGACCGGAGAGACCACTCTGGACGGGGCCCAGACCCTGACGGGGGATCTGACCATCGACCTGAACGGTCAGACTCTGACGGGCACGGCTGCGCCCTATTTTACCGTGCCCCAAAACATGACGCTGACCATCAAGGACAGCAGCGGTACTGCGGCTGAGGAGTATACCGATAGCCAAGGCAAGATTGAAGGCCTTGCCTCTGCCTCTGAGTCTTTGATTAAGGTGACAGGAACGGCTGTTTTGGCGGGTGGTGTCATTACCGGCCATACGACTTCTGCGTCTGGTGCAATATTTACCTCTGTGAAGGGAACCGCAGTGATCAACATGACCGGAGGCAAGATCACGAACAATACAACCTCGGCACGCGGCATGATCTCCCTTGCTCATACCGGAGCTATGCTGACTGTTTCCGGTGGCGAAATCAGCGGGAACCAGGCGGCGTACGGCGGCGCAATCCGTACGGCAACTACCGTTGATACTGTCATTATAAGCGGCGGCACTATTACCGGCAACCACGCTACACATGGCGGCGGTGCTCTTTATTTGGAAAGTACGACTTTCCTTATGACCGGCGGCACCATTGAGAAGAACACCACCGGAACGGGACAGAGTGGCACTCAATACCACACTCCGATCTTCCTCAATAAGTGTACCACCAGCATCTCGGGTGGTACGATCGGCGAGGATGGTGACGGTAGCACCTGTACACGGAGTATTACGGTTCAGGGCGCCGGTGCGTTTGGTGTTACCGGAAAAGCAAAGATCGGCGGTAAGGGCGTGACGGTTGCTGCCGGCAAGGCTACTGCTGGCGGACTGACCGGTGAAGCCAGCGTCCTTTCCAATAGCCAACTGACTCTGACCGGAAACGTGACGGAGACCCCTGCGGAGGACAGCTACACCTATACCGCCGGCACCGGTGTGTCCGAGATTTCCGGTGCAACCTACTTGGCTGGTGGTGATGTAAAGCTTACAGGTAACGCAACTCTGGCGGTGAGCTCGAACGTCGTGGGCGACCTGACAATTGACCTGAACGGTTACTCCATTACCGGAACAGTCACACCTTATTTTATTGTTCGTCCGGGTGCAAAGCTCACGATCAAGGACAGCAGCGGCACTGCGGCCAACGACTATACCGACGGGACCGGTACCGTTACCGGCCTTGCAGCGGGCAGCAGCAACCAGCTGTTTTTGGTCGAGGGTCAGATGATCCAAAACGGCGGCAATATTACCGGGCATAAATTTACCGGCAGCTACGGGCGTGGCATTGCGGTGCGCGTCAACGCCGGCGGATACTACGAAATGAACGGCGGTAAAGTCACCGCCAATACTGCCACTTACAGCACGGCGGCCGGTGCCAACCGCGGTGCAGTCGGCATGTACGGAGCGGCCTCTTTTAAAATGACCGGTGGCGAGATCAGTGGCAACACGACCGACAGCTACGGCGCAGCCGTGTCCAACCGTGACGCCAGTGCGAGTGCCCCGGCCACGATCGAGATCACCGGTGGTACCATTACTGGCAATACGGCAGGCTACGGCGGCAGTGCGCTGTATTTTGAGTATGCCAATGTTACCATTGGCGGTGACGTTGACATCAGCGCCAATACCTGCGGGGCCAACGCCAAGGATAACTATCGCACCAGTGTTTTCCTCAACAGATGTACTACCACTGTGAGTGGCGGCACTATCGGTGCGGATACGGGGGATAGTACCTGCGCCTATAGTGTCCTTGCCCAAGGCAGCGGCAGCATTGCCCTTACCGGCAATGCGGTGGTTGGCGGTGAAGGATTGTCCTCGTCCGTGACAGCCACCGTCGGCGATTTGACGAAGGGTGCCAGCATCAAATCTCAGACAGAGCTCACCCTGCTGGACGAGAATGACGAAACGGTCGATGTTTCCGGCGATGCGGAGAACGGCTATGTTTACACCTATAAGGCCAGCAACAAGCTTGAGGGCCCGGTGACTGCCACTGATATCGCCCCCGGCGGCGAGTATGTCCTTGCCGGCAATGTGACTCTGAATGGCACGGTCATCCCGTCCGGCGACCTGACCATCGACCTGGCCGGCCATACCCTGACGGGCGATACGCTCCCCTTCTTCAAGATCGACAGCGAGCATACGCTGACCATCAGGGACAGCAGCGGCACCCTGGCAAGCGAGTACACGGACGGCACCGGACAGGTGTACAGTGGACTTGATGGCAAGACCAGCGGCACGGGCGTGGTGCAGCTGCCCTCCGGAGGCGGTACATTTGTGCTGGAGGGCGGTACCATCACCGGACATACTGCCACCGGTGGAAATGTTGGTGCGGTTCGCATGTCTACGGACGCCGGGGCGACCTTTGAGATGCGCGGCGGCAAGATCAGCGGCAATACTGTAACCAATCACGCCTCTGCCGTTATGGTGTATAACAACACCTTCAACATGAGCGGCGGTGAGATCACCGGCAACACCGGCACTTCCGGTCAGGGTGCTGTCTGGGTCAACACTACCGGCGTGATCAACATGACCGGCGGCGAGATCAGCGGCAACGACAACCTCAACGGCGACAACATCTATACGCACAACGGCGGTACGATCAACATCTCCGGTGGTACGATCGGCGCGGAGGGTGACGATAATGCCATCCGGTCAAATTCGACTGCCGTGATCAACATCTCCGGGGACGCCGTCATCGGCGGCACG
>JAZOBP010000177.1:0-14532 GCA_045596065.1 Lawsonibacter sp.
TCAATGCCGGTGCGGTGCGTCTTTCGTCTGCCGGCGGCGAATTTAATATGTCCGGCGGCATCATCACCGGCAATAAGGGAAATAATGGCGGCGCCGTTATTATGGACGCAGGTGTCATGAACATGACCGGCGGCACCATTACCGACAACCGTGCTGCCAGCGCTGACGGCGGAGCGATCTGGCTTGCGGCCCCGGCGACTTTGAATGTGTCCGGCGGCGAGATCTTTGGCAACACCGCCAAGAGCAGCGGCAATAATATCCACAACCGAGGCACGGTCAACGTATCCGGCGGCATCATCGGGAAAACCGGTGACATAGATGCCATCTACCAGAATCCGGCAGACGGTATGGGCGTGCTTAACGTCACGGACAAGGCTGTCATCGGCGGCGGCGGTATTCTCAGAAGCTTCAGCAAGGTCAAACTCGGCGCACTGGAGAGCGGTGCCAGCGTGGTCAGCGCCGGCAGGCTGGACGTCAACGGCGATCTGACTGTGGCAGAGAGCGAGAACAACGGCGTCTACACCTATACGGCGCAGGCCATGTCTGCGCTGGAGGGGGCGCAGGTGCTTACGGCAGAGACTGCCCTTGTTCCGGGCACCTACTGTTTGACCTCGGATGTGACCCTGAAGAACAAAATTACGCTTGGAGCAGGCGAGTACATTATTTATCTGGATGGACACACCCTCTCTGCGCCTTCGGCTCCCTACTTTACCGTTCCGGCCGGAGCGACCCTGACCATTGATGACCGCACCAATGACTTTGGGCAGATACAAGGTATTGCCGGCGGTACGGCAGCAAATATATACGGCATGGTATATGTAAACGGCGGCGTGTTTAACCTGCGGGGCGGCACCATGACCGGCCACGCAGCCAATGGAAATACCGGCGCTGTACGCATTTCCTCTGCCGGCGGTCAGTTTAATATGTCCGGCGGTGTCATTACCGGCAACAAGGGCAACAACGCCGGTGCAGTCAATATGGACGCCGGCGTCATGACCATGACCGGCGGCACGATTGCCGGCAACCGTGCCGCCACCTCCGCCGGCGGCGGTATTTGGATCAACACCTCAGCCACGCTGAATGTGTCCGGCGGTAAGATCTTCGGCAACTCCGCCAACGGTACCGGCCAGAATATCTGCAGCTATGGTACGGTCAACATCTCCGGCGGCAAAGTGGGCGCCAGGGGGGATGCCGATGCGATTTATCTGATCAACAGTGCCGCTGCCCTGAATATTACCGGCGCACCGGTCGTTGCCGGCGGCGGTGTCAAGCTTAATAGTAATGTGGATGCCGCAAAGGCCACCATCGGCAATCTAACCGCCGGTGCGGACATTGTGTCCGGGGTAGACCTGAACGTGGCTGCCGGTGACACCACGGTGGTGGAGGAACAGGGAGCGGACGGTCAGAGACACTATGTGCGCATGAAGACCCTGCGTGTGCTGTCCATCGGCAACAGCTACAGCCGTGACAGTTTCTTCTACCTGTCCTACCTAAGCAATCTGGTGGGTATGCCTATCGAGGCGGCCTATCTGGAGAAGGGCAGCGGTACCCTGCGTGAGCATGCCAACCTCATGGCCTTTAACCCCGAGCCCTCCAGGACGGAGGGGGATATCGGCGTGGTATACTCCTATTGGAGGGCGAATATGGACCGGGACTCCGATGCCTTTGGCGGTCTGGAGTATAAGGGAAAGGTCAATGCACCCTATGCTCTGGCCGATGGGGACTGGGACGTGGTCATGCTTCATCAGGGCACCACGTCTGTGGGCTTCCCTGGCACCTATAACAGCGATTTGGAATATCTGGCCGACTGTATCAGGGACTGCAAGCCCGGTGTCAAGCTCTATTGGAACATGACCTGGGCCTATGCCGAAAATGATCCGGTCTACGGCCTGCATAAGCCTTCCGATTCGGGCACGGACCTGATGGCCGGCTCCCGCTACCTGGCCTTCCAAACCTATTACAACAGCGATCAGGCCACCATGTACAATGCCATCGTGGACTGTCTGGACCGCTACATTGTGGGTGAGGATGCCCGGTATAAGGATCTCTTTGACGGCTGGTTCCCGGTGGGGGCAGCCCTGCAGAATCTGCGCAGTACCTCCTACGGAGACCGGATCAACCGTGACGGCTATCATCTGGCTCTGGGCGGAGGCCGACTTACAGCGGCCCTGACCGTCCTCAAGGTGCTGCGGCCCGACGTGGATCTGGATTCCATTACACTGGAGGATATCAAGCCCTTCCTGAGGATCACCAACGACGGAGTGCTGTTCAGCTACGGAAATACGGATGAAAATGGCAAGCCGATCGGCCAGACGGAGTTTGCCCAGATCATTCAGGCGGTCAAGGACGCCACGGCCGACCTGTCCAGGGCACCGGCTAAGCTGGACACGGCCAAGGAGCAGACCACCATTGAAGCAGCGACCAACGGGGAGCATGCCACAGTGGCTCAGGTCACCGCTCCCTTGAAGCTGCACTTCCCCGATGTGGCCCGGCTGGCGGACGGTACGGTCGTGGTGGGGGCCTACGAAAACGTTGCCCACACGCCTCTGATCTCCCGTACGGTCGGCAATAGCCACTACTATGAGCTTTACAACGGCTTTGGCTCGGAGGGTGCCGGCCGGCTGGTTGTCTGGACCGGTGACGAAACCGGATCCGACTGGAACTACGACAAGCCCTTGCTGGTGATTGACCAGCAGCAGCTGGAGGCCTGGGGGCTGGTGAAGCTGTTTGACCGATACGACAGGCTTGCAAAAAACCAGACGACCGCAGAGGAATATATCAACTACGCCGATCCCCGTGACCCTAACCTGACCGTGACCTGCTTTGATATGGATGGAGACGGGGATAAGGACGAGGTGCTGCTGCTGACCTTCTGGCTGTGTAACTTCAAGGGTTATATCGGCACAGACGGCGATGGAAACCCCAAGGGGGCCATCCACTACAGTCCCACCTACATGACCTGGTCCACAGACGGCGGCGAAACATGGCAGACGCCCGTGCAGGTATCCGAGCCCGGTAAGACCACCCTGAAGCGCGGTGATATTGCCGTGTTCAATGACGGTCAGATTCTGGTGCCCACCTATGCCTCCGACAAGATCCAGGTCAATCTGCTTGAGTGGAACGGCGAGACGTGGCAGTGGGTGCGCAAGACGAGTCTGGAGGATTTTGCCCCGGAGGAAACGCAAGCCTATCAGGCCATCGGCGGCAAGACAGAGTTCAACGAGCTTTCTCTGGTGGCCCCCAACCCCGGTGGTGATGTGGTCTACGGCTTTATCCGCAACAACGGTACGGTCATCAAGTCCTGTGACCGGGGTGAGACCTGGACTTTGGTGGGCAATGAGAACGGCAGCGGCTATGAGACTGCCAGTGCCGGCTATATCCATCAGCCCGGCTTTGCCCTCATCGACAACAACCGTGTGTATGGCACATGGGCCCGGACAGACTATCCCCGCAACACCATTGGAAAGGTCTTTGATCTGAATAACGGCTGGGATGCTACCCCGGCCACCACCATCTACGATGGAACGGCCTACGGCAACAACAGCACCCGAGATACCGGTGACCCCTCTGCCGAGCTGCTTAGAGACGGCCGTACTGTGCTGGTGGTCAGCTATGATACGGATTATCGCTCCATTGTGGGCTCCAAGGTCACCATTGACGAGCCTGTGGCCGCCCTGTCCGGCACCGTGTCCGGAGGCCGCTACACCCTTGCCGGTGACGTTGTCCTGTCCCAGCCGGTTATGGTAACGGGGTATTTGACCGTTGACTTGAACGGACACAAGCTGAGCGGCGAGATCATTACCGTGGCCTCCGGCGGCACTCTGGCTGTGGAGGACAACAGTGACGGTCAGACCGGTGAGCTGGCCGCTGCCGTAGCAAACAGCGGCGTGTTTACCGTGTCGGGCGGCAAGGTGACGGGAGCCGTGTCGGGCAGCGGCACCGGAGTTGTGACCGGCGGTATCTTTGCTCAGGATCCTACCCAGTGGCTGGCTACAGACACGGCCTATACCGTTACCCAGATGGATGGCGGATACCGGGTAAAACCCGGTCTGGCCCGTCTGGGCGAGTACATTGATTTCGGCTCTGCTCTGGATATGGGCGTGTACCTTCAGGGCAGCAACGGCATCAATGGCTCGGGCTATACCGTCACCGCCTCCATGGGAGGTGCGGTGCTGGATATGGACAATGAGTCCGGCAAGATCCTGCTGTCGGCCACCGGTATTCCGGCAAAGAACATGCGTGACGAGATCACCTACACCGTGATGAAGGGTGATGAGGTCTACTATACCGGTACCATGTCCGTCTATGAAGCGGCCAAGGGCTGGTATGACGGGTCTGCGGATGCGGCCCACAGGACCATGCTGGCCGATATGCTCAACTTTGGTGACGAAGCCCGCAAGGCGCTGAAAGATCCGCACCACACCTATGAGGCGCTGGAGGGATCTCAGAGCGTTTCCGAAAGCTGGCAGGCCGATGCAGGTGCCGGAGTGACGACCGGTTTCGAGGAAAAGGTGGCCGTTACCCTATCCCTGATGGACAACATCCGGCTCAACGTCTACATTGACGGTCTTGTCACCGCCGTTACCAATGAAACGGCCGGCTATACCATGCAGCAGCTGACAGGCCAAAGCGGCAGGGTCGTTACCCGCATTAGCTTTGGTGACATTAACATCGCAGATGCCAAGGAAGTGGTGAGCTTTACTGTGACGCTGGAGGGCGGCGAAAGCTTTGATGTGACCACCGGTATTGAGGAGTATGTCGCAGCCGCTGCAGGCGGTGGACAGCAGGCGGTCATTGAGGCCCTGCAGAAGTACGTAGATTCTGTGATCCGGTATCTGGGCAAGTAAGGGGGCGCGGGACTGTGAAGAAGATGTTTGAAGAGCCCCGTATGGAACTGGAGTCATTTGCCATCAGCGACAGCACCCTGTTTCTCAGCGATGTCGAGCTGGGCGAGGACGAGCTGGATCCGGCCTACGGAACTATTGCCATTGGCTAAGCGCTGACAAAGAGCCCCCGGCCGAATCGGTCGGGGGCTTTGCTGTGGGCGAAAATAAAATATCCCGTCAGTCCCTTGCAATTGTGCAGGGTTGGGGTATAATAAGGAATACACGAAAGGAGGCTGCGAGATGAAAAAGCTTCTGTTTATTTATAATCCGGCCTCCGGCAAGGGGAAGGTACGCAGCCGGCTTGCTGAGGTGGTAGAGTGCTTTTCTGCTGAGGACTGGCAGGTGTCGGTATATCCCACACAGGCCAAGGCGGATGCTACCCGTGCCGCCCGGGAACTGGGGGCAGACTTTGACCGTGTCGTCTGCGCCGGCGGTGACGGCACGTTGAGCGAGACGGTTGCGGGGCTGGTTGACCTTCCCCGGCCACCGGTGCTGGGCTATATTCCCACCGGTTCTACCAACGACTGTGCCTACAATCTCCATCTGCCTGCTGACCCGGCTAAGGCGGCGGCCATTGCGGCCGGTCAGGGCGAGATAGCCAGCCTGGACGTGGGCCGGTTCAATGACAAGCCTTTTGTTTATGTGGCGGCCTTCGGGGCCTTTACCACGGTGGCCTATGACACGCCCCAAAATCTGAAAAAGACCTTTGGCCACATGGCCTACATCGCAGCCGGCATCGGTCAGCTGACCAATCTGACCCCCTACCGTCTGCGGGTGGAGTGGGACGGAAACACGGTGGAAGACGAGTTTCTCTACGGCATGGTGTGCAACTCCTACTCCGTGGCCGGGGTGCGTGCGGTAGCCGGCCCACGGGTGGCGCTGGATGACGGTCGGTTTGAGGTGCTGCTGGTGCGCAAGAGCATGAAGCTGGCCGATCTGGCAGCGATCATTCAGGCGCTGATGCGAAAGCAGCCCATTGAGACCTCGGCGGTGCTGTCCTTTGAGACGGATCGGGTCACCTTCACCTCCCGGACGGAGATCCCCTGGACCATCGACGGAGAGCGTGGCGGGGCCCATACGGTATGTCAGGTGAGCAACCAGCCCTGCGCCCTGCGGATCGTCCGGGGCAATCATTAAAAATGTAAAAGCGGCGTGACGGTTTTTCGTCACGCCGCTTTTATGCAGCGGTGAGCAGCCAGTTGACCATGAACAGCAGACCGAGACCGGGCAGCCCCAGCAGTCCCAGCACCAATGCGTTGACCCAGTTGACACCCAGCACCATAACAGAGGCGGGCAGCACGTGCCGACAGGCAGCCAATACCGCCAGCCACCCCGAGGTGCGCAGGGCCAGCCCCAGCAGCCGACCCAAGGGTCGGCGCAGCAGCAGGAGCAGGATTGCCGCAAAAACAAGGCCCAGACCCCCAAGAAGGAAAAGATCAGGTCTGTCCATGGGCGTGCTCCAGCTCCTTGATCCGACGCAGCAGATAGCTGTACCGGGCCTGCAGAGCGTTGATCTCATAGACAAAGGACTCGATAAGCTCCTGATCCCGGGCGTTGTCAAAGCCGCTGTAGGCCTGCGTGATCAGCAGCCGGGTGTGGGCCAGCGACTCCAGCAATTGAGTGCGTTCGCTGGGCTCTTTGGAATTGCGGCGGCGCAGGGAAAAGACGTGCTCCGGCAGTCCCATGCACATCGCTCCTCTCCGTTGATCTCATTTGTAGTTTATTCTCATTATGGACAAATATTCCACCGATAAAACACGAATGGCCCAAGGAAACCGGGACATACTACACTCGGACAGGACGAAGGCAGTCTTTTAAGCCGGTGCTGACCGGGAAACGGTCGTTGGCGAAAGGCGAAAGATCGCACGCCCTGTCAAGCCCCAAAGCACAGCCGCTCAGGCGGATGGATGGCAGGGGCTGTAACAGGCCGGGGAGCATGGTGCTCCCCGGCCTTGCGGTTTGTTGACGTTGACTTTTTGCATGTGGGGCCCTATACTTTTGTTAGCAAACAGGAGGGAGGGGTAATATGCGCATTGTACCAAGACGGCGGCTGCGGCGGCTGACCATGACGGCTGCCGCTGCGGCGGTTATGGCCGTGCTGGCCCCTTGGGGGGTGGCCATAGGACCCATTCCCATCACCCTTTGCACTCTGCTGATCTACATGACGCCTTTTGTTCTGGGGCCAAAGGACAGTACGGCGGCGGTGCTGGTGTACGTGTGTATGGGCGTGGCCGGACTGCCGGTGTTTTCCGGCTTTACCGGCGGTGCGGCCTGTTTGGCCGGGCCCACCGGCGGCTTTCTTTTGGGCTATCCGGTCATGGCGCTGCTGTGCGCCCGGTTTGCCCATCGGGGTCGGGCGGCGGCCCTTGGAGGCATGTGCCTTGCCACGGCGGTGCTCTATGCCTTGGGTACGCTGTGGTACTGCGTGCAGACCGGTGTGGGGCTGTGGGCCGGTGCGGCGGTATGTGTGCTGCCCTGCCTGCCCGGGGACGCATTCAAAATTGCTGCCGCCGCAGCGGTTGGCCCTGTTTTGCAGGAACGACTGACCCGTGCCGGATTGAGGATATAAACAAAAGCTGCCGTGCATTGCACGACCTCTTTTTTGTGTGTTTATGCAAAGAAGCCGGACAGCCAGTGCCAAAGGGTCGGGCCGCCCTGAACCAGCAGCATATTCAAAGCTGTGGCACCGAAGATGGACAGCAGGTCATTATGCTTCCAGATGTGCAGCACAGCGGCTGCAAGAGCAGATACCAAGGCGGGGATCCAGCCCATAGGGGAGGTAAAGCTGACCCCTTTCAGGCAGTAGACGATGAGCATGGCGATAATGGCCGGGGGGAGGACCTGACCGAGATAAAGGATAATGCGGGGGGGATGGTCCCCGTGGTCAAAGAGCAAAAAGGGCAGAGCACGGGTGAGCAGGGTGACGGCGGCCATGACCAGAATTGCGGCCAGAGCGTGCCACTGCTGGGGTGTGAGCAGTTCGGTCACAGAGCATCCACTCCTTTCTTGCCGGCTGCATCCAGCCGGGGTCGGGCCAGTACCAGCACCAGCACGATCACGCCCAATGCGGGCAGCAGCATACGTTCCTGACCAAAGAGCAGCAGGCAGATCAGGGTGGCGGTGCCGCCCAGCAGTGCGGGCAGATGTCTGGAATAGGTGCGCCACTGATCCACGGCGATGACAATGAACAGGGCGGTCATGGCAAAGTCCACCCCTGTGGTGTCAAAGCCCAGCAGCTGACCGGCTACCGAACCGATCACCGATCCGAGGATCCAGTAGCTGTGATCCAGCAGGGCGATGCAGAAGTAATAGTCGTGGGCGTTAACATGCCTTGGGGGCTGAGCGGAGCTGAGCAGGGCGTACGTCTCGTCGGTTAGAGAGAAGATCATATAAAACTTGCGCCAGCCCATGCCGTGGAACTTTTCCAGCATGGAAAGGCCGTAGACCAGATGGCGGAAGTTGATGATAAAGGTCATCAAAGCCACCTGAGGCAGGGATGCACCCGCAGCCAGCAGGGATACACCCAGATACTGGCCGGAGCCGGCGTATATGGTCAGACTCATAAAAAAGGCCCAAAGGGGGCCATAGCCGATGGATTGCAGCATTAAGCCGAATGCGATGCCGATGGCCAGGTATCCCATAAGCACCGGCACGGTGCAGGGGAAGGCGGCGGCAATGGTTTTGCGGTTCATGGGCAGTCACCTCTTTTGTCAAACGCTGCTATTGTACACCCTTTTTCCCTGCAGGACAAGGACCCAAACGAAAAATCTGCCGTCTGTGTCCCGGGACACAGACGGCAGACGGGAAAACAGACAGAGGGTTACTTTATCTCATGGAGCATCTCCACCAGCTTGTCGGCGATCTTCTCTGCCGTGCCCTTGGCAAACATACTGGTGTCCGCCTCGTAGCTGCGGTAGTCGTAAGCGGCGGCGCAGGGCAGATACTGATGATTGCCGGTGAGAATGAAGGTGGTGGCAAAGGGGGAGTTGGCACGCACATGGATGCCCACGGTGGAAAAGACCTCGTTGGTACTGGTCACAAAGCCCATATCTCCGATGCGGAAGGCGTTGAGCTCCAGCTCGCCGGTGGCGGGCATGACGGCCCGGCGGCGGATGTCACGGGACTGGTAGACGGAGGACAGACCGTAGGAACGGGCCAGCTTGTTGCCCTCCTGCAGGCCGTTGGCTTTCCAGTAATCATAGACCTCGTTGGCTGTGTCCAGCATATGATCCCAGGAGTGATCCACGTCATACTGGAACATGACACGTTTGGTCCGGATGCCGCTGCCGGTCACCGGAGTCAGGGAGGGCAGAGCGGCGATCGCATGGTCGGCCATGCGCTGGCCGTAGGCGATGTAATCCAACTCGTGGTGCTCTTCAGGGATTCTGGAGCCGGTGTTCTGGTTGCCGGAGGCACCCACAAAGTAGGCGTAGTGCATCCCCGTCTCTTCCTCGAACCGGGCACGCACGTGACCCACGTAGCTGGAGGAGAGGAGGTTGTAGCCCACCTCACGCACGTTGTCGTTGTGGGCCTGCCAGTTCATCATCACGATGTCCCTGGCCCCCTCACGGGCAAACTTGATCAGCACCATGCGGGGATCGGTCTGGCTGGCGTGGCCGGCAATGCCGGAGGACCAGTTGCCGAAGTTGGAGCCGGCATAAGTACCGTCGTTCATCCTGTAGTGGCGGATGAAGTTCATGCCGGGCACCTCCTGTGTGGTGCTGAGCATGGCGGCGGGGGCCCGGTCGGCCAGAGCGGCCTGGGCCACGGACACCGCAGCGGCGATCAAGCTCTCACGGAAGCGCACCGTAGGCTCCTCATCGGTGTAGAGGGCAGGGCCGGAATGGCTGTGGGTGCCGGTAAAGAACACGTGGTCGCCGGGGATGCCGGTGGCCTGCGTGACCAGAGGGCGGATGCGCTCCGGCAGGAAGTTGGCCAGAGAAAGAGTGTCGGCGGTGTACACAAGGACGGTCTCGTCCCCGTCGGTGACGGCAATACAGGTCAGGTAGATGTTGTCCCGTACCCCCTGAGACAGGCGGGTTTCGTCGTCGCCGTAGCCGCTGAGATGTACGGGATAGTCGGGGGTGATGTCCTGCCGGGCAAAGCCGGCAGAAAGGGTTTTGTTGTTCATATGAATGCCTCCTTTAGGTCAGCGCTTGTTGGAGCGCCGCCATATTTTTTGTTTGTCGGCCAGAGCGATCAGAGTGTCACGGAAGTCCGGGTGGGCAATGGACACCAACAGCTCGGCACGCTCCCATGTGGTCCGGCCGATGAGGTTGACGGCTCCGTACTCCGTCACCACGAAGTACGTCTGGCTGCGTGGGTCGGTGACGATGTCTCCGTGGAAGTGGGGGGCAATGTTGGAGTGGAGCTTGCCCTCCTTGTCCCGGTGGGTGGAGTTGAGGCAGATAAAGCTCTTGCCGCCCTTGGACATGGAGGCTCCGGTGAGGAAGTCCAGCTGACCGCCGGTGCCGCTGATGTGGCGCAGGGCGGAGCTCTCCGCCGTCACCTGACCGAACAGATCCACGCTGATACAGCTGTTGATGGAGATCATATTGTCATGCTGGGCAATGGTGTGAGGGGAGTTGACATACTCCAGAGGACAGATCATCACCCCGGGATTTTGGTCCAGCCAGTCATACAGACGCCGGGAGCCAAAGGCAATGCCCGTGACACCCTTGTGCCGGTGGAGGGTCTTTTTGGCGTTGGTGAGCCTGCCGGCCTCGTAGAGATCCACATAGGCGTCCGAGCACAGCTCTGTGTGCATGCCCAGATCCTTCACATCCGACTGGGCCAGCATAGAGCCTACAATCCCCGGGATGCCGCCGATACCCAACTGCAGGGTGGCCCCGTCCTGAATGTAGGGCAGGATGTGCCGGGCGATCTGCAGATCTTCTGCTGTAGGGGTTGCCGGGGGGACTTCCATGAGCGGGGCGTGTTCGCCCTCCACCACAAAGTCCACGTCCGAGATGTGGATCACCTCGTCAAAACCGCCCAGGATCCGGGGCAGGTTTTCGTTGACCTCGATTATGACCACATCGGCCTTTTCCAGAATGCCCCGGGCCACGCCGGTGGAGCAGGACAGGTTAAAATAGCCGTGCTTGTCCATGGGGGTGGCGCACATCATGGCTACATTGACCGTGAGAAAGTGCCGGTAGTAGGGCACTACGTCCCGAAATACCATGGGGATGAAGTTGCACATGCCCTCGTCACACAGCCTGCGCTCGTAGGGAGAGCAGTGCCAGCTGTTGTAGATGAAGTGCTCCCGGCTGGGGTCGCACTCTGCCGTGCAGATGGGGCCGAAGATCAGGTTGCCCCGGATCTTGACATCGGTCAGTTCGTCCCTGCGCCCGGCAAGGGCCTCGTCCAGCAGCACGGGAAAGCCCAGTGCGGTGGTATAGTCCACCCAGTCACCGCTGCGGATGACCTGTACCGCCTGCTCCGGGGTGCGCAGCTTGGCACGGTATTGTTCCTGCACCGTCATATCCGACCCTCCTTGCTATACGGTTATATTTCTATTTTATCCCATTATTTATACACCGTCAATAGGCGCGGGGACTGGACATACGGGATGCGTTTGGATATAATGGCAGAGATAAATACGTTCGGAAAGGAACGGGAACGATATGAAAGAAATGATCCTGCTCAAGCTGGGCGAAATGGTGCTCAAGGGCCTCAACCGCCGCAGCTTTGAGGACAAACTGCAGGCAAATCTCCATCGCCGGCTGCATCCCTTCGGTCAGTTCCGGGTTTACACCCGCCAGTCCACCACCTATGTGGAGCCCATGACCGACGAGTGCGATGTGCAGGGTGCGGTGGAGGCCATTAAGAAGGTCTTTGGCATCGTGGGCGTGTCTCTGGCCCGCCCCTGTGAAAAGGACAAGGACGTGATTCTGGCTACCGCCAAAGAGTTTTTGGACGACAGGCTTCGTGCGGCCAGGACCTTTAAGGTGGAGACCAAGCGTGCGGACAAGACCTTCCCCATGAATTCCATCCAGCTCAGCCAGTACGTGGGCGGTGAGCTCCACGAGGCCTACGACAATCTGGAGGTGGACGTGCACAACCCCGAGCTGACCGTCCATATGGAGGTGCGGGATTACGCCGCCTACGTCCACGCCGATGCCGAGCCCGGAGCGGGCGGCCTGCCCGTGGGCATCAACGGCCGGGCGGTATCCCTGCTGTCCGGCGGCATTGACTCTCCCGTGTCCAGCTACATGATCGCAAAGCGCGGCATCGCGTTGGAGATGGTGCATTTCTTCTCCTACCCCTACACCTCTCCGGAGGCAAAGGAAAAGGTGCTGGAGCTGGCCCGTCTGCTCACGCCCTACTGCGGACACCTCACCGTGCATGTGGTGCCCTTCACTTCCATTCAGGAGCAGCTGCGCCGCTCCTGTCCGGAGGAGCTGTTCACCATTATCATGCGCCGGTTTATGATGCGCATTTCCCAGGAGGTGGCCAACCGCTGCGGTGCCAAGGCGCTGGTCACCGGTGAGTGCTTGGGTCAGGTGGCAAGCCAGACCATGGAGGCACTGGCCTGTACCGGTGCTGTGGTGCAGCTGCCTGTGCTGCGACCCTGTATCGGTATGGACAAGGAGGAGATCGTCCAGATCTCCCGCAGGATCGGTACCTACGACACCTCCATCCTGCCCTACGAGGACTGCTGCACCGTCTTTACCCCCCGTCCTCCCCGTGTGCGCCCCACCCTCAGCGAGGTGGAGTACGCTGAGCAGGAGCTGGACGTGGAGGCCATGGTGGCCGAGGCGGTGGCCGGGATTGAGCGGGTGCAGCTATGATCAGGGTCATTCTGTGGGACATTGACGGCACGCTGCTGTCCTTTAAGCTGGCCGAGCGTGCGGCCATCCGGGCCTGCTTTGAGAAGTTTGGCCTTGGTGAGATCACCAACGAGATGCTGGGGGAGTATTTCGCCATCAACGCCAAGTACTGGAAACGGCTGGAGCTGGGCGAGCTGACCAAGTCTCAGGTGCTTCGGGGCCGGTTTGAGGAGTTTTTTACCGCCTATGGGCTGGATACCGGCTGCGTGGACGACTTCAATGCCGAGTATCAGGTGCGTCTGGGTGAGACCGTGGTCTTTAACGACAACGGTAAGGAGCTGGTGGAGCGTCTCCGAGGCCGGGTCAAGCAGTATGCCGTTACCAACGGTACGCTGGTGGCCCAGCGGGGCAAGCTGAAAAACTCCGGCCTTGACCGGCTGCTGGACGATGTGTTTATCTCTGACGTGGTGGGCGTAGAAAAACCGGGCAAGGGCTTTTTTGACGCTGTCTTTGCGGCCATCGGCCCCTACGAGCCGGAGGAAGTGCTCATTGTGGGAGACTCCCTGACCAGCGACATCAGGGGCGGCAACAACGCCGGCATCCTGTGCGGCTGGTATAACCCCGAGGGGCAGCCTGTGCCGGAGGGGCTTCGGGTGGATTATGACATCCGTGATCTGAACGCCGTTGAGTTGATTTTGGAGCTGGAGGGATAAGCGTGTCACACACCGTAGAGATCCTGTCCGTGGGCACCGAGCTGCTGCTGGGCAGCATTGCCAACACGGACGCCCAGATGCTCTCTCAGGGGCTGAGTGAGCTGGGGCTGAATGTGTATTGGCACACCGTGGTGGGGGATAACCCCCTGCGGGCAAAGCAGGCGGTGGAGCTGGCCCGAAGCCGGGCGGACATCATCATCACCACCGGCGGTCTTGGCCCCACCTGCGACGATCTGACCAAAAACGTACTGGCGGAGGCCTTTGGCAAGAAACTGGTGTTTCATGAGGACTCGGCCCGGCGCATCCGGGAGTACTTTGCCCGTACCAAGCGGCCCATGCCTGAGAGCAATCTGCAGCAGGCCATGCTGCCTGAGGGCTGCACCGTGCTGGAAAATGACTGGGGCACCGCTCCGGGCTGTGCCTTTGAGGCGGACGGCGTTCATGTGATCATGCTGCCCGGCCCGCCCAGCGAGTGCCGGCCCATGTTCCGTTACCGGGCCAGACCCTATTTGCTGGCCCTGTCCGAGGGAGTCATCGCCTCCCACACCCTGAAGCTGTTCGGCATCGGCGAGTCGGCCATGGAGGCTCAGCTGCGTGAGCAGATGAACGACATGACCAACCCCACATTGGCACCCTACGCCAAGGAGGGGGAGTGCGAGCTGCGTGTTACTGCCAAGGCGGCCACGGACGAGCAGGCACAGGCCCTTTTGCAGCCGGTGGTGGAGCAGGTAAAGGCGCTGTT
Organism: Lawsonibacter sp.; assembly: GCA_045596065.1. Classification (GTDB taxonomy): domain Bacteria; phylum Bacillota; class Clostridia; order Oscillospirales; family Oscillospiraceae; genus Lawsonibacter. The sequence continues at coordinate 14,114 of JAZOBP010000177.1, forward strand.
TGGCAGCAAGGTCTACGGTGTGGATGTGAAGAGTCTGGAGCAGGTGGTGCAGCGCCTTTTGGAGGAAAAGGGCATGACCATCGGTGTGGCCGAGAGCATTACCGGGGGTCTTCTTGCCAAGCGGCTGACCGACCTGCCCGGGGTGTCCCGGGTGTTCAAGGGCGGTATTGTGTCCTACACCAATGAAATCAAGCAGAGCCTGCTGGGCGTGCCGGCGGAACTGCTGGCAGAGTACGGCGCGGTGTCCGCCCCTGTGGCCCAGGCCATGGCGGAGGGTGCGCGCAAGGCGCTGGGCGCGGACATCGCCCTGTCCGCCACCGGCGTGGCCGGCCCGGACAAAGATGACCGGGGCAACGAGGTGGGTACGGCCTTCGTGGCCATCGCAACTCCGAATGGAAGCTATGTGCGCCGGCTGAACC
>JAZOBP010000178.1:0-2385 GCA_045596065.1 Lawsonibacter sp.
CAGTCAAGGAGAGCAAACGACTATGAAAAAGACCATGATCATCGAGGGCATGATGTGCACCCACTGCACCGGCCGTGTGGAGTAGGCTCTGGCTCAGGTAGAGGGAGTGAGTGCGGTAGAAATGAGTCTGGAGGGCAAGTCTGCCACCGTCACTGTCAGTGCGGAGGTGGCCGATCAGGTGCTGGTGGACACCGTGACTCAGGCTGGCTACGAGGTGGTGAGTGTGCGGTGAAGGCTGACCGGGAGGAGATCACCCGGCTGCTGAAAACCGCCCGGGGTCAGATCGACGGGATCCTGAAGATGGTGGAGGAGGACCGCTACTGTCTGGACATTTCCAATCAGCTCATGGCAACCCAGTCCATTCTGAAAAAAGCCAATAAGAGCGTCCTGCGAGCCCACATGGACTGCTGCGTGCGGCAGGCGGTGGAGAGCGGACAGCCTGACGAAAAGATGGACGAGCTCATCGCTCTGCTGGATAAATTGGCCCAATAACCACATAGACCGCCCTCTTTTGGCAAGACTAAGGCCGAAGGGGGCGGTTTTTTGCGTCAAAAGCGGAGGTATATACTGGCCGGCGCAGCGGCTGGTCTGGCCAACGGCTTTTTTGGAGGGGGCGGCGGCTCGGTGCTGGTGCCCATACTCACCCGGTGCTGCGGCATGAAGCAGCGGCAGGCGTTTGCCACGGCAGTGGCGGTGATCCTGCCCCTGTGTGTGTTCTCGGTGTGCATCTATTTTGCACGGGGCGGGCTGTCTGTGGGGACAGCGTGGCCCTATGTGCTGGGCGGAGCCGTGGGAGGCTGGCTGGGCGGGCGTATCTTTGGCGGAGTGCGGGTGGACTGGCTGCGCCGGGGGTTTGGTGTGCTGCTGATCCTAAGCGGATTGAGGACGCTGCTATGAACTGGGTGGGAGGAATACTGGCCGGTTTTCTCACGGGCATTCTGTCCGGCTTTGGGGTAGGGGGCGGCACGCTGCTTTTGGTCTATATGTCGGCAGTGGCCGGTATGGACCAGCATCTGGCTCAGGGGATCAATCTGCTGTACTTTCTTCCGGCGGGGTTATTGGCGTTGCCCAGCCATATAAAAAACGGCTATGTGGAAAAACCGGTCCTCGTCCCGGCGATCGCTGCCGGCCTTATCTGTGCCGCTGGCGGAGCATGGGCGGCAACAGCCATAGATGTAGCACTGCTGCGACGGTGCTTTAGCGTTTTTTTGATTGCAATCGGCCTGTGGGAGCTTTTTGACAAAAGAAAATAGCGCATCGCCTTGCAAGCGATGCGCTATAAAGGAGATTTGCTTTACAGGAAAATGCGACTTTCGGCCGGTCGAGCATAGACATCCTCCAGCTCATGCTGGTGATAGAGGTAGCCCTCGTCATCATAATATTTGGCACCCTTGGGGCAGCGCTTGACGCAGGCACAGCACTTGATGCAGATGCCGGTGACGCTGGTCACGTCCTGAGGGTCGATGGAGCCCATGGTGCAGATACGGGCACACAGGCCGCACCTGACACACTTGTCCGTGTCGGTTCTGGGCTTGACCTTGAGGATGTTGATGGGGGTGCCCTTGCGGTCGCGGGGCGTATAATAGGGGCGGATGGGATCCTCACCCTCTACAGCTACAGGATCGCTGACCGTGCCGGCCTGTACCTTGGCGGCAGCTTCACAGCCCAGCCTGGCAGCCAGCGACATATCATCGCTGTCAGGACGTCCGGCCCCCAGCGTGGTGGAAAAGGAATGCTCACCTACAAAGGCGCCGGCTGCCACGGGGACAAAGCCGTTGGTGACGGTGATATTGCGCAGTTCCATAAGGCCGTCGTCAAAATTGCGGTTGCCGTATGTGACCACGGGGATGGCAAGGGCACCGTTGCCGGCGATGTTCCCGGTCAGGTAGGGCAGCAGTACATTGGGGACTCGACCGGCATATACGGGGGTGCCGATGACCACGAGGTCATTGGGAGAGAATGTCAGCTGTCCCTCACGGGCGGCGGGCAGGCTGAAGTCAAACGCTTCATAGCCGCAGCCCAGAGCCTCACAGGCGGCCTTTGCCACAGCGCATACGGTTTTTTTGGTGTTTCCGGTGCCGGTGAAGTACACGGCCCAAACCTTGTTGACAGTATTCAAGGGGATCCTCTCCGATCATTATTGTTTTTGCATGCGGCGAAAGTCCAGATAGCCCTCCAGAATAAGACTGGCGGCTACGGCATCCACCGTGCTTTTGCGTTTTTTGGCGTTCTTGCCCGACTCAAACAGAATGCGGTGGGCATCCACCGTGGTGCGCCTCTCGTCCCAGAGTACGGGGGTCAGCCCGGTGGCTTGTGCCACCTGCCGGGCAAAGTCCCGGTAGAGCTGAGCACGGGGGCCCTCGGTGCCGTCCATGTTGCGGGGAA
>JAZOBP010000179.1:0-2105 GCA_045596065.1 Lawsonibacter sp.
GTGTCCGTGCCCCTGTGGCAGGCGGCTGTGGGCGGTGTGTTTGCCATTGTGGTGGTCAAGCTGCTGTGCGGCGGTCTGGGCCAAAACGTGTTTAACCCTGCACTGTCGGGCCGGGCGCTGATGCTGCTGATCTGGCCGGTAGGTGTTACCGGCTACCACGCTGTGGGAGTGGACGGGGTCAGCGCAGCTACCCCTCTGCATCAGATGGTTATGCCCGCCCTGCCGGAGCAGAGCCTGTGGGATATGTTTATGGGCAACTGCCCCGGCTCCATCGGTGAGATATCCACCCTTGCCCTGCTGGCCGGCGGCGTGTATCTGGTCAGACGCAGAGTTATCTCCCCCCGCATTCCTCTGTCCTATCTGGGTACGGTGGCGGTGCTGACGCTGGTGTTCAGCCGCACAGGAAACCCCGTGATTTGGATGCTGTATTCCCTGTGCTCCGGCGGCGTAGTGCTGGGTGCCATCTTTATGGCCACCGACTATGCCACCTCTCCCGTTGCACCCCGTGGCCAGCTGCTGTACGGCGTGGGCTGCGGCGCTCTGACGGTGCTGTTTCGCTATGTGGGACTGTATCCGGAGGGCGTTACCTATGCCATTTTGCTTATGAACGCTATGGTGTGGACGCTGGATCGGTATAATGCACCCCGACGCTTCGGCACAAAAAAGGCAGGTGGCAAGGCATGAAAAAAACGATTTTGATCCCGCTGGCTGCTATTTTGGCCTCTGCCGCCCTGCTGCTGGGTCTGTCCTTTGCCCTCAACGGCGTGGCCGGGGAGCGGGCACAGGCGGAGCATGTGCGGCTGCTCCGGACGGTACTGCCCGGCAGCACAAGCTTTGTGGTGGAGCCCTACACCGGTCAGGACAGCGGGATTCGCAGTGTCCATAAGGGCGAGACGGGCTTCGTCATCCAGACCAGCACCCCCGGCTATGCCGATGACATTGAGATGCTGGTGGGGGTGAGCAAGGATGGCCGTGTGACCGGCCTTGTGATCACCCGTATGTCCGAGACCGCCGGTCTGGGTCTGGAGGCCCTCAACGACCATGTGTTTTTGGCCCAGCTGCTCAATACCGACGGTCAGGCGCAGGTGGGCACGGACGTGGACGCCATCACCGGGGCCACGGTTACCTCCAAGGCCGTGGTGCGCAGCATTAATTCGGCTGTGGCATACGTCACCGGTGCGGATGTGGAGTCCGGCGCCACCAGCTGGGGAGGTTGAATTATGAAGAATAAACCATACTTCCTCAACACCGCTCTGGCGCTGATGCTGGCCGTCGGCCTGCTGGCGGCGGTGCTGGTACGCACGTTTGCCCCCATTATTATCATTCCAAAACTGGACGTTCCTCTTATGATGCTCGTTTCTCTTGCGGCGCTGCTGGCAGACTATTACCTTGCTCCCGGTGCCGGGAGGTGCTGGGTGTGGGTGTATGTCCTCTCAACCTTGACCTTTGGTCTGCTGCCCTGGGCAGCCTGTTTTGTGGACGGACTGCGAGCCGTTAAGCTGGCGGCGGTGGGCGGTGCGGTCTTTACGGTGACCGCATGGCTCTATACCGCCATCTGCGACCGGATCTCCACCGGGCCTGCCGGTCGGGCGGCACCCTGGATGGGGGCACTTGGGCTCTATCTGGCCAGCCAAGGCTTTATGGGCTTGATGCTGTAAATCAAATTCTATAAAAAAGCCCCGCAGGTAAATGCCTGCGGGGTTTTGCGTTATGCCGGACACTGGCGGCCGGTATGGTCGATGGTATAGCTGCCGGTGAGAATAAGCTCGGATACGGGCACAAAGGTATAGCCCTGCTGCAGCAGACATTCAATAATATTGGGCAGGGCCTCCGGGGTGTGCTTGGCAGCGTTGTGGAACAAAACGATGGAGCCCGGGCGCACCTTGCCGGTAACTCGCTTGGTGATGTCTGCGGCGGACAGATCTTTCCAATCCAGACTGTCCACATCCCATTGGATGGGCTCCATGCCAAGGGCTCGGATGGCCCGGATGGAGTTTTCGGCGTAATCTCCGTAGGGTGGGCGCATAAGGGTGGGGCCGCACGCCGGTGATGGCTTGGATTTTATCGTTGCATGCGTTCATGTCATCGGTGATTTGCTGAGGGGT
>JAZOBP010000180.1:0-6221 GCA_045596065.1 Lawsonibacter sp.
GCAAGCAGATTGATAAAGCCGTTTTCCCCGGCACCCAGGGCGGCCCCCTGATGCACATCATTGCTGCCAAGGCCGTGGCTCTTGGTGAAGCCATGACGGATGAATTCAAGGCCTATCAGCAGCAGATCGTCAAGAACGCCGCCGTGCTGGCCGACACCATCATGGCCGAGGGTCTTGACCTTGTTTCCGGCGGCACGGACAACCACCTGATGCTGGTCGACCTGCGTCCTGCCAAGCTCACCGGCAAGGAGATGGAGCACCGTCTGGACGAGGTGTGCATCACCGTCAACAAAAACGCCATTCCCAACGACCCGGAGAAGCCCTTTGTCACCTCCGGCATCCGTGTGGGTACTCCCGCCGCCACCTCCCGCGGCTTTGTGGAGGAGGACATGAAGATCGTGGGCAGGCTCATCGCCCAGACCGCCTTCCACTTCGACACCAAGGCCGACGAGATCCGTCAGGCCGCTATGGCCCTCACCGCCAAGTACCCCATCTACAACGGCTGACACACACCAACACCCCGCATCGCACCGATGCGGGGTGTGTGCAATTAAGGAGGTAATACACGATGGCTGCTGCCGAGTTTAAATCCGAACACAGAATTTCAAACATCATGAAGGCCCTTGGCATGAAATCGGATGATGTGAGACGTGTTTATTCTGCATTTGATAAGCTGGTCATCCTGAAAAAGCATATGTCCGAGTCCTACCGGGCCAAAAACCGGGCGACCTTTTCCATCGGCAAGGAAGCGTACATGGAGAAAATGACGTGGATCAACACGTTTATGCGGGAGCACGGCATGGACGAGGACGTGTTCCGGGACGTCACGGATTTTGACCTGTCCTCGGAGGATTATGACTTCTACAACGAATACAAAACCCCCTCCCAGTATCAGGCCGACGAAAACGAGCGGAAGGGCTAAGGGAGGAATCTGCATGAAAAAGCTCGCCATCTGGCCCCTTGCCCTGCTGACCAGCCTTGTGTCGCTGGCCGGTATGTGCCTGTTTGACCTTGTGCTGTCCCTGTTCTACTACGTCATCGGCCTTGTGCCCTTTTTGACCGACATTCTGGACTATCTGGGGGATATTCTGGATCTGGGTCTGACCGCCCTGTTTGCCGGCTTTGTGGCCACCGAGATCTGGGTCTTTGGCCATACCCTCATCGAAAGGATCAACGGGGCTTCCATCCCCTACAGCAAGGGCCCGGTGTTCCGCATCAACCATGTGTTTTTCTTTTTGGCCGCCGCCGCCTTTTTGTTTATCGGCTGGCAGTTTTTCTCCCTTGTGGGGTCGGTGGTCACCGGCTACACCACGGGGTACGACGGCTTTGGCAGGCTGCTGCTCTTTTTCAAGGCCATTAAGGACGCGTTTTCCTTTGTGTGCGCCGAGCACCTTGTGATCTACAGGATCGGCTCTGCTTCCCTTATTTTGTCCGTGGTGCATCTGTTCTCCCATCGGGTTATCAAGGATTAAGCAGGAAATGATCTGCAACTGCTGAGTATACTCCACCGCCCTGCGCCACTTTGGTGTGGGGCGGTGTTTTTAATATCTAAGATAAAAGCAAAGGAGCCATCACTATGGGATTTCGCATATTAGTTTGAACAATCCTCCAAAAATGGTGTATCGTTCCACTTTAATTTGGGCACAGAAAAAGCACCATGTATAAACATGGTGCTTTACTGTTTCATAAATTTAAATTTTGAGCCTATAAGAGCTTTTCTATTGCTTTATCTATCTCTTTGCCTTTCGTTTTTACGGAGTTAATCACCTCGTTACGCACAGAACCGATCATTCGTACATTGTCATGACTGTTTTTTGAGAATGTGTTGAAACGCTCGATGTAGTGCCCGGTCATGATGTGCATTTTATCATCGCACAGGCCTTCCTGCTCCTTTTTTATGTCTTGCGAACAACCCCTTCGGCATTTGCGCTGCAAATGCCACATCCCCTTACACAGGGGAGGCCTTTTGGGAGTTATAGAAGAAGCCCCGGAAACTGCTGCTCCGTGAGCACCTCACGCAGAGTGTCCAGAAAGTTCTGCACCGGCGGGGTGGTCAGGGCTGCCCGGCGGCACAGGAGGTGTAGGGGGCGGAAGGGGGGCGTGAAGTCCATCTCGCACCGGCGCAGGCCGGGCCGGTCCTGCAGGGTGCGGGCCACGCTCTCGGGCGCGATGGTCCACATGTTGGGCCGGGCCAGAAACCGGGCCAGTTGGCTCACCAGCTCCAGCCGGATCTGGGGCTGGAAGTCCGGGCCAAAGACGGTGCTCTGCCATGCGCTCAGGTCGCTGTTCCAAAAGGTGTAGACCTGCCGGTCCTGGGACAGGGCGGACAGAGGCACCGGGTCGGAGTAGTCCGAGTCCTCCGAGCAGATCAGGGCCATAGGCTCGTTGGCCAGGTGGATGGAGGTGGTGCTCTCGTTGTGGTAGCTCAGAGTGGAAAAGGCCAGGTCCAGCTTGTCCCGGGCCAGCTGCTGTCGGACGGAGCCGGAGCTGTGGGCCCGGATCTCCAGCCGCACTTCCGGCCAGCGGCGGAGGAACCGGTCATAGACGGGGGGCAGCAGGCAGTTGCCGACGCTGCTGAGGGTGGAGATGCGCAGCAGGTGGTCCGGCTGCTCCGGGTGGGCCACGGTGAGCATTTTTCCCTCCAATGCCCGGTGCTGCCGGGCCAGAGGCAGAAACCGCTCCCCCTCCGCCGTCAGGCTCAGCTCCCGCCGGCCACGCCCCCGGACGAACAGGGGCGCACCCAGCTCCTGCTCCAGGGTCTGCAGCCGGGAGGACAGGGAGGACTGGCTGATGTAAAGCTGCTCCGCCGCACGGCTGATGGACAGGGTCTGCTGCACGGTCAGAAAGGCCTGGATCTCCAAAGAAGTCATACCACCACGCTCCTTTAATTATCGAGTGCGCTCAATATTATATCACGAAAAGGTGTCGTTTACAACGGAAATTCCGGGGAATACAATAGAGCCGTAAAATAAATGTATAAGGTGGTCCTGTTTGTGAAAAGCACAACGGCCAAGGCGGTCTTTTGCGCCGCTTTGGGCAATGTTTTTTGGGGTCTGAGCTTTCTGTTTATCCGGGTGGCTCTGACCCGGGTGCCCGATCCCAATGTGATGCTGGCCCATCGGTTCACCGTGTCGGCGCTGCTGATGCTGCTGCCGGTGCTGGCGGGCCGGGTGAAGATCCGGCTGAATGGCAAGGATATCAAGTATCTGGGCGGGCTGGTGGCGCTGCAGCTGTCCTATTTTCTGTTTGAGAGCTACGGCATTTTGTACACCAATGCCACCGTGTCCGGGCTGGTACTGGCCCTGGTGCCGGTGGTGACCGTGGGCACGGGGATCCTGTTCCTGCGGGAGTACCCCACAAAGCGGCAGGCGCTTTTTTGCCTGATGCCGGTGGCGGGTGTGATTTTGATGACCGTGTCGGGCAGCGAGCTGGGTGTGGTGACGGCGGTGGGACTTTTGTTCCTGGGGCTGACCATGCTGACCTCCGCCCTCTACAAGACGGTCAACCGCAAGGCCTCGGAGCAATTTTCCACCTACGAGCGCACCTTCTGCGTGCTGTGCGGGTCGGCGGTGGTGTTCAACGTGACCGGGCTGAGCCGGGTGGATTGGCAGCCGGAGGCCTTTTTTGCACCCCTGGGTGACGTGAGATACGTGGCGACGGTGCTGTGCCTGTGCTTGCTGTGCTCCATTGCGGCCAATCTCATGGTCAACTACGCATCGGCCAAGATGTCGGTGTTTAAGGTCTCCTCCTTCGGCGCCCTGTCCACCCTGACCTCTACCCTGGCCGGGGTGCTGGTGCTGGGCGAGCCGTGGAGCTGGGCGCTGCTGCTGGGCGGCGCGCTGATTTTGGTGGGTGTACGTCAGGTCACCCGCCCCAAATGAGGTGAGCGTATGTATGACATTCTGATCCAAAACGGTCTGGTGCTGGACGGCACCGGCGGGCCGGGCTTCCATGCCCAGGTGGCGGTGAAGGACGGCAAGATCGTCCGGGTGGCCCGGATGATCGAGGGGGAGGCAAAGCAGGTCATCGATGCGGCGGGCCGGGTGGTCACCCCCGGCTTTATCGACTCCCACAGCCACTCCGACCTGGAGTTGGCCGCCTGTCCCCAGCAGACGGAGAAGGTGGAGCAGGGCATCACCACCGTCATCGGCGGCCAGTGCGGCGGCTCGGTGTGCGGCGAGTATGCTCCGGCCTTCCTGGACGAGGCCCGGGATGCGCAGCTGGGTGTGAACATGGCCCTGCTCATCGGTCACGGCACCCTGCGCCGTCAGGTGGTGGGCCTGGACAACCGGGCGGCCACCCCGGAGGAGCAGGCGCGCATGGAGGCGCTGCTGGCTGCGGCCATGGAGCACGGGGCCATGGGTGTGTCCTTCGGCCTGATCTATGCCCCCGGCTGCTATGCCGACACCCAGGAGCTGATCGGCATGGCCAGGGTGGCGGCCCGATACGGCGGTGTGGCCGCCGTCCATCTGCGCAGCGAGGGCGACCGGATGGTGCGGGCGGTGGACGAGTTCATCACCGTGGTGCGCGCCTCCGGGGTCCGGGGCATCATCTCCCACCACAAGGCCGGGGGGCTGAGCGAAAACTGGGGCAAGGTACACAACACCATGGCCATGGTGGAACGGGCCAATGGGGATGGGCTGGACATCTTCTTTGATGCCTATCCCTATGCCGCCGCCTCCAGCACCTTCTCCGGCGCCTTTATCCCCAACACCTGGCGGTCCGGCGGTGTGGAGGCCATGCTGGCCCGGATGGAAGATCCGGAGCAGGTGGCGCAGATCCGCGCGGCCTTTTACGCAAAGTGCCCCAACATGGACTGGATGATGATCACCGTCTGCCCGGGTGCCCCGGAGTACGAGGGCCTGCGGGTGGGTCAGATCGCCGCACTGCGGGGCCAGGACGAGTTTGATGCGGCCCTGGACGTGGTGCGTATCTCCATGGGTGCGGCCAAGTGCGTGTTCTTCTCCATCTGCGAGCAGGATGTGCAGGCGGTGCTGGCAAACCCCCGGACCATGATCGGCACCGACGGGAGCGTTGGGGTGGAGGAGCTGAAAAGCTACCACCCCCGGGTGCGGGGTACCTTCCCCCGGGCCCTGGGCCGGTATGTGCGCCAGCTGGGTGTGGTCACCCTGCCCGAGATGATCCGCAAGATGACCTCGATGCCCGCTGCGGTCTACGGCCTTGCCGCCAAGGGCCTGGTGCGTGAGGGGATGGACGCGGACCTTTGCATCTTTGACCCGGAGCGCATCTGCGACCGGGCCACCTACACCGAGCCCTCCCTGCGCAATGAGGGACTGGACTATGTGATCATAGGCGGCAAGGTCGCCGCCGTAAATGCCGTGGCAACGGGAGCGTTGGGCGGCAAAATGCTTTACAGGAGGAATGAGAGATGAAGCTGTGTAAAAAAGCCCTTGCGCTGCTGCTGGTGCTGGTCATGGCCCTGTCCGCTGTGCCCGGTGTGCTGGCGGCAGAGGACACCCTGACCCCGGTGACAAGTGCCCCTTCCTCGCAGGAGAAGGAGCTTGCGGTGCAGGTGCTGAACGCCTATGCCGAGGCCATGTTCCTGCGCGGCCAGCGGGTGCAGTACGATGACAGCCAGATGGTGCCCGCCGCGCAGGTGCACGACTACCGCTGGCAGCGGCAGACCCGGGTGGCGGAGTCCTACACCAGCCAGTTCCAGGGCTACACCAACTGCGCCGCCTTTACCCACGACGTGTACTACTTCGCCCTGGGTATGGACATCAAACACTACACCACCGCCAATCTCATCAAGGCCGACGAGAAGATCCGGCCCTTCTACTACAAGCCCACGGGCAAGGAGACCGCCGAGGAGAAGGCGGCCATGAAGGAGCAGTTCCTGTCCACCATCCAGCCCGGTGACATTCTGGTCTACCGCTCCCACGTGGACACCGGCCATGCCCTGTACTATGTGGGCAACGGCCGCATCATCCACAGCTCCACCCCCACGGGCGGCTACAACTACAACGACAAGCTGGAGCGGCGGGAGCCCAACGGCAGCATCATGGAGATGGACGTGAGCCGGTTCTTTGAGGAGGACTACAACCGTCACTTCTTCTCCTACGCCTCTCAGATCGCCCTGGTCCGTCCCCTGAACATCTGGGAGGGCACCGTGCCCCAGGTGTCCATTGACCGCATGAACAACCTGGCGGGCGTCATGGCCGAGAAGCTGTCCAGCTACACCCTGGGTCAGACCGTGCAGC
>JAZOBP010000181.1:0-5832 GCA_045596065.1 Lawsonibacter sp.
CCATGGTCCGTGAGGCCATGGAGCACGGGGCTTTGGGCATGAGTTCCGGTTTGATTTACGCTCCCAGCTGCTACGCCGATGAGGAGGAGCTTGTGGAGCTGTGCAAGGTCGTTGCCGAATACGGCGGCACCTATGCCACTCACATGCGCAATGAGGCAAACGACGTGCTGGAGTCGGTTGCCGAGTCCATCTCCGTGGCCGAAAAGGCCGGCTGCCGGCTGAACATCTCCCACCACAAGGTCTGCGGCAAGGCCAACTGGGGCAAGTCCGTCCAGACCCTTGAGATGGTACGCAGGGCCCGTGAACGCGGCGTGGATGTGACGCTGGACGTGTATCCCTATACCGCCTCCTGTACCGCCCTTGACATCTGCCTGCCCAAGGAGTTCTTCTCATACGGCCCCAAGGGTCTGCGTGAGAAGCTGCGTGACCCGGCCGTGCGTGCCGAACTGAAGGAGCAGATGCTGGGTCTGGATGGCCGCTACGCTCACTGCGGCGGTTGGGGCGGCGTGCTGGTCACACAGGCTGCCAACACCCCTGCCGCTGTCAACAAGACCGTTCAGCAATATGCTGACTCTATCGGGCAGGAAGCCTTTGAGGCTTACTTTGATCTGGTGTGCGACAATATGGGCGCACAGGCCGTCTACTTCTCCATGTGCGACGAGGACCTGCACCGCATCATCTGCGACGAAAACTCTGTGCTGGGCACCGACGGTCTGGTTAAGACCCTGACCGACCCCACTCACCCCCGTGGCTTCGGCTCCTTCCCCCGTGCCATCCGTCTGTTTGTGCGTGAACACAACCTGCTGAGTCTGGAACGGATGGTGCACAAAATGTCCGGTATGACCGCCCAGCGCTTTGGCCTTACGAACAAGGGCGTCATCGCTGACGGCATGGACGCCGATCTGGTGCTGTTTGACGCCGATAAGATCACCGATAAGGCCACCTATGAAAACGGCCTTGCCATGAGCGAGGGTATCAGCCGTGTCATCGTCGCCGGCCAGACGGTGTTTGCCGATGGCAGGCTCACCGGTGTCAATCCCGGCAAGTTTGTCCCCCGCCGCTGATTGCTTTGCATAAGAACATCCGCCGATCCTTTCGGCGGATGTTTTTTTACTTGACGACAGTTTGTTTGTGCGGTGTATTTTCCTTCCACTGATAGCTTTTCTCTTTTACTTGACAACATTCCTTCCTTATGCCATACTTTTTTTGCTAACATTTTGATAAGGTTTCCAAAAGGAGAGTTTATTTTATGAAGCAGGACCGCAGAAACCAAATCACCGACATGATCAACCGCCAGCGCACCGTCAAAAATGCCGAGCTTATGGATCGCTTTAACATCTCCATTGAAACGGTACGCCGGGATCTGGAATATCTGGAAAAGCAAGGCATTCTGCGCCGGGTATACGGCGGAGCCGTGCTCAACGCCCCTTTGGGCAGTGAGCCGGAGTATGCCAGCCGCTCCATGACCCAGCAACAGGAAAAGCTTGCCATCGCCGAGGCCGCCGCCAAGCTGGTCAGCCCCGGCGACTGCATCTATTTGGGTGTGGGCACTACGGTACAGGCTATGGCTCAGTCTCTGCGCACGGTAGGTGAACTGACGGTATTTACCAATGCCCTGCGCACCGCCGTGGAGCTCAGCGAGACTCCTGACTGCACGGTCATTCTTCCGGGCGGCCAGCTGCGTGCCAAGGAACTCACCTTATCCGGCTTTCCTGCCGAAGATAATTTCTCTCACTTCAATCTGGACAAGGCATTCATTGGCATCGGCGGCATTGACCGCGAGGGCGTCACCGACTTTCACGTAGGAGAGGCACAGATCCACCGCCAGCTTATCCGCAGTGCGCGTCAGTCCATTGTCCTTGCCGACTCGGGAAAACTGGGTATGCGTGCCATGACCAACGTATGCTCCCTCAAAGAAATCGACATAGTCGTTACCGACAGCAACGCCCCTGCCGCCCTGCTCAGGGTACTGGAGCGTGCCGGTGTGCGTGTGATCGTGGCTCAGGTCTGACACCGTGATCCCCGGGATGCCATATGTGCTGTCCCGGGGTTTTTTATTTCTTTTGCATGACCATTTTGACTATTTTTTGATTATGTCTTGCAAAGTTTCTGCAAGTGTGCTATTGTTATCAGCGTAACAAACGGATTCAAATCCGCATATGCAATTTATCCCTGCAAATTCACAGTTTAGGAAGGTGTTCATGATGCTGAAAACAGATGTAGTGGTCATCGGCGCCGGCGCAGTCGGCTGTGCGGTGGCCCGGGAGCTGTCCAAGTACGAGGTGGACGTGATCGTGGTGGATAAGAACGAGGACGTGGGCGGCGATGCCTCCAAATCCAACAGTGCCATTATCCACACCGGCTACGATGCCGCCCCCGGCACGCTGGAGTCCCAGCTGGTGGTTGCGGCAAACCCCATGTATGATGAACTGGTCAAGGATCTGGATGTACCCTTTGCCCGCATTGGTGCCATTTTGCCTGCCATCACCGACGAGCAGTACGAGAAACTGCCCGAGATCAAGGAGAAGGCGTTCCGCAACCACGTTTACGATGTGGAATTCAAAACCGGTGCAGAGCTGCTGGAGATGGAGCCCAACCTGAATCCCGCCGTAAAGGGCGGCCTGTACATACCCCGCGAGAGCATCATCGATCCCTTTATTCTGGTGCAGGCCTATGCCGAAAACGCCTATGCCAACGGTGTCCGCTTTCTGCTCAGCACCCGTGTTACCGGCATTCAGACCGCCGAGGGTCGAGTCACCTGCGTAGAGACCACCGGCGGCGATATTCAGACCAAGTGGGTCATCAACTGCGCCGGTCTCTACTGCGATGAGGTCGCCGAAATGGTGGGTAAGGCTGACTACAAGGTCGTGGCCCGCAAGGGTGAGTTCTTCATTCTGGACAAGAACACCTCCTGTAAGGTAGAGCACATCGTGCTGCCCATCCCCACCAAGGTAACCAAGGGCAAGCTCATGTGTCCCACCATCCACGGCAATATGCTGGTGGGCCCCACCGCTGTGGAGCAGGAGTCCAAGGTGGACAAGTCCACCACCGCCGAGGGTCTGGCCTCCATCACGGCAGACGTGCGCAACCTGGTGCCCAATGTCAATGTGCGTGACTCCATCACCCAGTACTCCGGTCTGCGTCCTAACCGCAATCCCGAGGGTCTCAACTTCGATATGTGGGACAACCTGCAGGGTTATGTAAACTTGTCCGGCGTACGCTCCACCGGCCTGACTCTGTCCGTGGCTATGGGCAAGTACGTGGTGCAGCAAATGCTCTATCACGGCGCCGGCTTTGAGTTTAAGAAGAACTTTATTACCAAGCGCAAGGTCATCGTCAAGTTCAGCGAATGCTCCATGGCCGAACGTGAGGCTCTTATCCGTGATAATCCTCTGTACGGCAATGTGATCTGCCGCTGTGAGACCGTCACCGAGGCTGAGATCCTGGGTGCCATCCACCGTCCTTTGGGCGCACGCAGTGTAGATGCCGTCAAGCGCCGTGTCCGTGCCGGCATGGGCCGCTGTCAGGGTGGCTTCTGCGGCCCCAAGGTCATCGAGATTTTGGCCCGTGAGCTGGGCTGCGACCCCACCGAGATCAACAAGAACAACGCCGGCTCCTATATGGTCACCGGCACGACCCGCTGAGGCGGCTGGGAAAGGTGTGAAGGGTAATGAACATTATTAAGTGTGATGTGGCCGTCATCGGCGGCGGCCCCGCCGGTCTGGCAGCAGCCATTGCTGCCCGGGAGGAGGGTGCGGAAAAGGTCCTCATTCTGGAGCGTGACAACGCACTGGGAGGCATCCTGCAGCAATGCATTCATCCCGGCTTTGGCCTCACCCGATTCAAGGAAGAGCTCACCGGCCCGGAGTACTACGGCCGCTTTGTGGATAAAGCCCTGGAGCTTGGCGTAGAATGCATGCTCAACGTTATGGTCCTCCAACTCGATCACCAGACACGGCAGATCATCTGCACCGGCAGTGAACACGGTCTTACCTGTGTGCAGGCCGGCAGCATCGTGCTGGCCATGGGCTGCCGTGAAAAAACCCGTGCCTCCATCATGGTGCCCGGCACCCGTCCCGCCGGTCTGTACACCGCCGGCTCTGCCCAGCGTCTGATCAACCGTCAGAACATCATGGTCGGCAAAAAGGTGGTCATCCTCGGCTCCGGCGACATCGGCATGATCATGGCCCGCCGCATGACTCTGGAGGGCGCTCAGGTGGTCATGGTGGTAGAACTCATGGACTATCTGGCCGGCCTGACCCGCAACCGGGTACAGTGTCTGGATGACTTTGGCATCCCCCTGAAGCTGGGCCACACCATCACCCGTATCGAAGGCAACGAGCGCGTCACCGGTGTGTGGGTGGCCCCCGTAGATGAGAAAAAGCAGCCCATCCGCAAGAAGGAAGAACTTGTTCCCTGCGACACCGTGCTTTTCTCCGTGGGACTTATGCCCGAAAACGAGCTGACCCGCAAGGCCGGCATCGAGCTTGACCCCATCACCAACGGCCCGTCCGTCAACCAGTACATGCAGACCTCTGCCCCCGGCGTGTTTGCCTGCGGCAACGTGGTGCACGTCAACGACCTGGTGGACAATGTCAGCGCCGAAAGTGAAACCGCCGGTCAGTACGCCGCCCGCTACGCTATGGGTACACTGGGCAAGGCCGATGGCCGCGTCAAATGTGTCACCGGCAGCAATGTGCGCTATCTGTGCCCCCACCACATCGACAAGGGTGCGCAGAGCAAGTCTGTTACCCTCTACTTCCGAGTGCTCCAGCCTCAGCTCGGCGTCAGGCTGGTGGCCCGCTGCGGCGACGAGGTGATCGCCCAGAGCAAGGAATTTCGTGTCAACCCCGGTGAAATGAATCACATTGTAATAGATACAGCCAAGCTGTCCGGCAGCGAAGTCACCGTGGACGTAGTCAAGGAGGACTGACCATGAAAAAAGAAATCATCTGCACCGTCTGCCCCCGGGGCTGCCATATTACAGTGGAGGGCGAGGGTGACACCGTCAACAGCGTAAATGGTTACGCCTGCAAGCGCGGCCTGACCTACGCAAGCGCCGAGTTTGCCCATCCCGTACGTATTCTGACCACTACTGTAAAAATTGCCGGCATGACAAGCGATCTGCTTCCGGTGCGTTCCTGCGCTCCCCTGCCCAAGGAAAAGATCTTTGACTGCATGCAGGTCATCCGTGCCGTTCAGGTCAAAATGCCCGTAAAATGCCATGACGTCATCATCGCAGACATCTGCGGCACCGGTGTGGATATTGTTTCCACCAAGACAATGGAGTAATTTTCATTTCTCCAATTTCCAATACAAATAAGGAAGTGTTATAATGAGCCGTATGGTTGGAACTGTGTCCAGAGGCCTGCGTGCCCCCATCATCCGTCCCGGCGATGATCTGGCCCAGATCGTCACCGACTGCGTGCTGGAAGCTTCTGTTGACGGAGGTTTTTCCGTGCGTGATCGTGATATTGTGGCTATTACTGAGTCTATTGTTGCTCGGGTACAGGGCAATTTTGTTACAGTAGATGATATTGCCGCCGACGTGCGTGCCAAGTTTGGCGGCGGCACGGTGGGTATCGTATTCCCCATCCTCAGCCGCAACCGTTTTTCCATCTGCCTGAGGGGCATCGCCAAGGGCTGCCGCAAGGTGGTCATTCAGCTCAGCTACCCCGGCGACGAGGTGGGCAACTGCCTGTTCGACCCTTCGCTGGTGGATGAAAAGGGCGTTGATCCCTACAAGGACGTGCTCACGCTGGAGCAGTACCGCAGTCTCTTCGGTTTTGCCAAGCACCCCTTCACCGGCATGGACTACGTGGCCTACTATGA
>JAZOBP010000182.1:0-4267 GCA_045596065.1 Lawsonibacter sp.
GAAGGCCTGGCTGGACGCTAAGCTGGCTTATTAATTAACCAAAAACAATCCCGCTGTCCAATGGACAGCGGGATTATTTTTATAGCTTGAGCAGATTGACAGCAATGCCAAAGTAAATGAGCAGGGACAGGGCATCCACCACGGTGGTGATAAAGGGGGAGGCCATGACCGCCGGGTCGATGCCCACCTTGTCTGCCACGATGGGCAGCAGGCAGCCCACCAGCTTTGCACACACCACGGTGGCGGCAAGGGTGAGGCAGACCACCAGCGCCACCATGACAGTGACCTCGGGATTGGACAGCAGCCAGCGGTCTACCAGCAGCATTTTTACAAAGTTTGCAGCCCCCAGACACACCCCGCACAGCACGCCCACCCGCACTTCCTTCCACATAACGGACAGGGTATCGGCAAAGGTCACCTCGCCCAGAGACAGGGCACGGATGACGGCCACGGAGGACTGTGAGCCGCTGTTGCCCCCGGTGCCGGTGAGCATGGGGATAAAGGAGGTGAGCACCACGCAGGCGGCAAGGGCGCTTTCAAACCCGGTGAGGATAACCCCGGTAAAGGTGGCCGACAGCATGAGCAGCAGCAGCCAGGGCAGGCGTGCCCGCCAGGTCTCCACCGCCCCGGTCTTGAGATAGGGCTTATCCGTGGGAAGGATGGCGGCCATCTTCTCCATATCCTCGGTGGCCTCTTCTTCCAGAACGTCCATGGCGTCGTCCACGGTGACGATGCCCACCAGACGCATATCTCCATCCACCACGGGCAGGGCGGTCATGCCGTAGCGGCTAAACATCTGGGCCACATCCTCCTTGTCATCCATGGTCTGTACGTACAGGAGGTTGGTCTGCATAATGTCGGAAATAAGGGTTTCGGAGTCGGACAGCAGCATCCGCCGCACGGTGACCACGCCCTCCAGCACCCGGTTGCGGGTGACGTAGCAGGTGTAGACCGTCTCTTTGTCCACCCCGTCCTTCCGAATACGCTCAAAGGCCCGGGCAACGGTATCGTTGGGCCGCAGGGCCACAAACTCCGTGGTCATGATGGAGCCGGCGCTGTCCTTGGGGTAGTTGAGCAGCTGGTTGATCTGGCTGCGGGTGGAGGGGTCGGTGTTGCGCAGGATACGGGAGACCACGTTGGCCGGCATATCCTCAATAATGTCCACGGTATCGTCCAGATACAGCTCGCCCAGCACCTCACGCAGTTCCCGGTCGCTGAGGGCACCGATGAGCTTTTGCTGGTCGTCGCTGTCCTCCATGCAGGCAAAGACCTCGGCGGCCAGCTCCTTGGGCAGCAGGCGGAAGACAAGGATCAGCTTATCCGGGGGCAGCTGATCCAGAAAGGCGGCGATGTCCACCTCGTTCATGTCCCGCAAAAGCTCTTTCAGCTTACGCAGCTGCTTTTGCTCCACCAGCTCCAGCAGCTGCTCCAAATCGAAGTTATCAAACATGGCAATTCCCCCTTACGGTTATTGATGTGGAAATCGGGGTATAAAAATACCACAGGTCTCCCTGTGGCTGCCATCCCTATGGATTTGGAACACAACACAATTAACCGCAGCGGCAGGACCGCTCCGGCAAGGTATGTTCGCTGTACCATAAGTGACAACAGCCATCTGTGTCATACGTACTTCGGTCTGCCATTGGGTCCCACCTCCTTGTGTGTGGTTTCGCTCTGTCATTATAGCACTCTCCAAAAGCCATTTGCAACCCCCAAAATAACAGCAAGCCCTCCCCTTGTGGGGAGGGCTTGTTCGGTTTCCTTATACCTGGTCCACGTACTTGCAGGCGGCCAGTGCGGCGAGAGCGCCGTGGGCGCTGGCGGTGGTCACCTGACGCATGGACTTGCTGCGGCAGTCGCCGGCCACAAACAGGCCGGGAGTCCTGGTGGCGCAGAACTCGTCCACATCGTAGTAGCCGTAGGCGTTTAGGTCGCACAGGTGGGCAAAGGCCTCGTTTTCCGGCTGCAGACCCACGGCCAAAAAGGCGCCGTCCACCCGGATCTCGCTGTCCTCACCGGTGGCGTCGTTGTGCAGCTTCAGGCCGGCAAGCTCACCGTTTTCGGTGATATACTGACTGACCACAGTGCTGAACAGCACCTCCACATTGGGCTTTGCCATGAGGGCGTCAGCCAGCTTCTGCTCGCCGGTAAAGGTGGGCAGATTCTGCACCACGGTGACCTTATTGCACACGTCGGCCAGCAGCAGAGCCTCCTGCAGAGCGGAGTTTCCGCCGCCGATCATGGCGGTGTTCTGACCGGTATAGAAGGCGCCGTCGCACACGGCGCAGAAGGAGATACCCTTGCCTACCAGCTCCTGCTCTCCCTCCAGACCCAGCATGCGGTGCTTGACGCCGTTGGCCAGAATGACGGTCTTGCCCTCAAAGGACGAGCCCTCCTCGGTGGTGACTACAAAGCCGTTATCGGTCTTTTCCACCCCGGTGACGCACTCCAGCTCCACATCGGCGCCCAACTCCATGACCTGCTCGGCCAGCTTGTCGGCAAATTCCGCACCGCTGATGCTGATGGTGCCGGGGATGTTTTCTACCTTGGGGGAAAAGGCGATCTGGCCGCCGAAGCCGGCTTTTTCGATCACCAGTGCGCTTTTGCCGCCACGCAGGGCGTAAATGGCGGCGGTAAGGCCGGCGGGGCCGCCGCCGACGATGATAATATCATGCATAGTGCCATCCTCCTGTTATCTCTTTGTTCAAAAGGAAAGGGGCCGGGCGGCTGCCCGACCCCTTGAAGCGGTGGTGTTATACGGCCTGCTCAGAGGCGAGGAACTTTTTGATCTCGGGCACGCTGTAGTAGCTCTCAAAATTGGTGCCGTCGGTAATGACCAGCGTGGGAGCACCCTTGACGCCGTACTTGCGGCACAGGTCCACATTGTCATCGGCGATGAGCTTCTCATAGGCAAAGCCGGCCTTGTTCAGCATGCTCTCGGCCACACGGCAGTTGGGGCAGGTGACACGGGAGAACAGGATGGCACGGGCATTGTCGGCCACCACGGGGGTGTTGCCGCCGTTGGGCACATCGCAGGCGGTGGGTACGGGGACACCGTTGCGGGTCAGCTTGGAGTTGGCAATGTCGTACACCTTGCGGTCCTGGAACTCCTGGCTCTTGCCGTCGTTCCAGTTCTTGACGGGACGGTAGTAGCCGGTAATACGGCTGTACACCTCAGCCTCCTTGCCGCAGTGGGGGCAGGTATGCTGCTCGCCGGCCAGATAGCCGTGCTCGGAGCACACGGAGTAGGTGGGAGACATGGTGTAGTAGGGCAGCTTGTAGTTCTCGGCGATCTTACGCACCAGATTGGCAGCAGCCTTCCAGTCGGGCAGCTTCTCGCCCAGGAAGGCGTGGAAGACGGTGCCGGAGGTGTACAGGGTCTGCAGCTCGTCCTGAACGTCCAGAGCGGAGAAGATATCCTCGGTGTAGCCTACGGGCAGGTGAGAGGAGTTGGTGTAGTAGGGGGTGCCGTTCTCGTTGGCGGTGATGATGTCGGGGTAGTGCTTCTTGTCGTGCTTGGCAAAGCGATAGGTGGTGGACTCGGCGGGAGTGGCCTCCAGATTGTACAGGTCGCCGTAGGCCTCCTGATAGTCGCTCAGGCGCTCACGCATGTGGTTGAGCACGTCCTTGGCAAACTGCTGCACCTTGGCGTCGGTCAGGTCGGCGCGCAGCCAGCTGGCGTTGAGACCCACCTCGTTCATGCCGATCAGGCCGATGGTGGAGAAGTGGTTTGCAAAGGTGCCCAGATAGCGCTTGGTGTAGGGGTACAGACCGTTGTCCAGCAGCTTGGTGATGACGGTACGCTTGGTCTTCAGGCTGCGGGCAGCGATGTCCATGAGCTTGTCCAGCCGCTTGTAGAAGTCGCCCTCGTCAGAAGCAAGGAAGGCGATACGGGGCAGGTTGATGGTGACCACGCCCACGGAGCCGGTGGACTCACCGGAGCCGAAGAAGCCGCCGGACTTCTTGCGCAGCTCACGCAGGTCCAGACGCAGACGGCAGCACATGGAGCGTACGTCGGAGGGCTCCATATCGGAGTTGATGTAGTTGGAGAAGTAGGGGGTGCCGTACTTGGCGGTCATCTCGAACAGCAGCTTGTTGTTCTCGGTCTCGGACCAGTCGAAGTTAGGGGTGATGGAGTAGGTGGGGATGGGGTACTGGAAGCCACGGCCGTTGGCGTCGCCCTCGATCATGATCTCGATGAAGGCCTTGTTGACCATGTCCATTTCCTTCTTGCAGTCGCCGTAGGTGAAGTCCATCTCCTTGCCGC
>JAZOBP010000183.1:0-2976 GCA_045596065.1 Lawsonibacter sp.
TGGGGGAGGTCTGAGAGCGCAGCATCACACGGCTGTCCTCGTCAAAGTAGAAGGTGTCCGACCAGTCACGGGAGGGGGGGCCCTCGTCGGCATTCAGACGGTCGAAGTTGTACTCGGCCAGCTCCACCTCGGGGCCGTCCAGCACGGTAAAGCCCATGCCGATGAAGATGTCCTTGATCTCGTCAAGAGCAATGTACATGGGGTGCTTGTGGCCCATCTTGGCAGGGGTGCCGGGGATGGTCACATCCAGAGCCTCGTCTCTGAGCTGCTGCACCAGAGCGGCCTCGGACAGCTTCTGGGAGGCGGTCTCGATGGCGGCCTCCAGAGCGGCACGCACCTCGTTGGCCAGCTGGCCCATGGCGGGACGCTCCTCAGCGGACAGCTTGCCCATCATCTTCAGCACGCCGGTCAGCTCGCCCTTCTTGCCCAGATACTGCACGCGCAGGGCGTCCAGCTGAGCGCTGTCGGCGGCGTCTTCAAAGGCGGCCAGTGCCTCGGCACGGATCTTCGCTAACTGTTCTTTCATCATGTTCATCCTTTCAGATGTGTAATTAACGGTGTAAAAGGCAAACAAAAAAGCCTCTCATCCCCATATCTGGGACGAAAGGCATGCCTTCCGCGGTACCACCCGCATTCGCACCGGTAAGGTGCGCACTCCTGCCCCGATAACGGCGGGCGGCCGTCTGTGTCTCCACAGCTGCTCCGGGGCGAACCAAGCGACACGCTTCAGGACAGCTTTCAGCCGGTGGCCGTCCCTCTCTGACAAACGAAAACTCGCTATTTTCCCCATCTGCGCTTTTAAACTATCCTCTTTTATAGCACAAATGCTATTGAAAAGCAAGAGGAAAATCATTATAATAATCGATGTGTGTCGACAGACCGGCTTTTTTCGCTCCCCTTTGTCTTATACGGCGCAAAAGAGGCAAAATAGGTCTGGACATATCTTCCACCCTATGCTAAAATAATAATGATTACTGATAAGCTTTTCTGCGGTACGCCGCTGAGATACGGAGGGAACCACTATGCTGGAGATTCAGCACGTCAGCTTTGAGGTTGACACCCCAGAGCAGCACAAAGAGATCCTCAAGGATATCAACCTGACCATTGACGACCGCTTTGTGGCCATCACCGGCCCCAACGGCGGCGGCAAATCTACTTTGGCCAAGGTCATTGCCGGCATCATCAAGCCTACCACCGGCCGCATCCTGCTGGACGGGGAGGACATCACCGATCTGGACATCACCCAGCGGGCACGCAGGGGCGTGAGCTTTGCCTTTCAGCAGCCTGTGCGGTTTAAGGGACTGACGGTGCGTGATCTGATCACGCTGGCAGCCGGCAAGCCCATCGGTGTGTCCGAGGCCTGCAACTACCTGTCCGAGGTGGGCCTGTGCGCCAAGGACTACATCAACCGGGAGGTCAACGCATCCCTGTCCGGCGGTGAGCTCAAGCGCATCGAGATCGCTATGATCATCGCCCGGGGCACCAAGCTGTCTGTCTTTGACGAGCCGGAGGCGGGCATCGACCTGTGGTCGTTCTCCAACCTCATTCAGGTCTTTGAAAAGATGCACGAGAAGATCAACGGCACCATTATGATCATCTCCCATCAGGAGCGCATTTTGAACATTGCCGACAAGATCATCGTGCTTGCAAACGGTCAGCTGCAGGAAATGGGCACCCGGGACCAGGTGCTGCCCCATCTGCTGTCCGGTACGGGCAGCGTATGCAGCGTCCTTGCGGAAAAGCTGTAATGACCGAAACAACATAGCCCGAAACCGCTCTGTGAGGCGGATTTTCGCGCCAGACTTCATTTCGTTCTTTGCCGGGCACAAAGCCCGGCTGCATCACTCAATTTTGCCTGACACAAAAATACGATCCCACACAGTCGCAGATTTCTGATCGCATATCCGGCTTGAGGTACCACCGCTGATCTTCTGTTTGCGTTCAGAAACGGATTCGGGCCATAGTGTTCAGGCCAGGAGGCAAGGACTATGGATAACATTCAACGCAATCTGCTCGAGCAGGTAGCCGAGCTTCACGAAGTGCCCGAGGGGGCCTACAACATCCGGGCAAACGGTCAGTCGGCCGCCCGCAGCACCACCGCAAACATCGACATCGTCAACAAGACCGACGCCCCGGGCATTGACATCATCATCAAGCCCGGCACCAAAAATGAGAGCGTCCACATCCCCGTGCTCATCAGCCAGACCGGCCTGAAGGAGGTCGTGTACAACGACTTTTACATCGGGGACGACTGCGATGTGACCATCGTAGCCGGCTGCGGCATCCACAACTGCGGTGACCAGACCAGCCAGCACGACGGCATCCACCGCTTCTTCGTGGGCAAACACGCCCGTGTAAAGTATGTGGAGCGCCACTACGCCGACGGCGACGGCAACGGCCAGCGTGTCATGAACCCCGAAAGTGTGGTAGAGCTTGCTGAGGGCAGCTACATGGAGATGGAGACCACCCAGATCAAGGGTGTGGATTCCACCGACCGTAAGACCTCTGCCAAGCTGGCCGAAAAGGCTACCCTCATCGTCAAGGAAAAGATCATGACTCACGGTCAGCAGTTTGCCAAGACCGACTTTACCGTGGATCTGGACGGCGAGGGCTCCAGCGCCAACGTCATTTCCCGTTCGGTGGCCAAGGACGAGTCCCAGCAGGAGTTTTACTCCCGCATCAACGGCAACGCCGCCTGCTCCGGCCATACGGAGTGCGACGCCATCATCATGGACAAGGCCCATGTGACCGCCGTGCCCGAGATCACCGCCAACAGCATTGACGCAAGCCTCATCCACGAGGCGGCCATCGGCAAGATCGCCGGTGAGCAGCTTATCAAGCTCATGACCCTTGGCCTTACCGAGCAGGAGGCCGAGGAGCAGATCGTTAACGGGTTTCTTAAGTAAACAGGCAAAAAGACCGAGCCTCACGGCTCGATCTTTTTTTATGTATTGAGCAGGAGCGGGGTGGAGGTGA
>JAZOBP010000184.1:0-2726 GCA_045596065.1 Lawsonibacter sp.
GGAGCTGGGGATGATGTTGCCGCAGGCAGCACGGCCGCCGCGCCAATCCTTCACGGAAGGACCGTCAACGGTCTTCTGGGTAGCGGTAACGGAGTGCACGGTGGTCATCAGACCCTCGGTGATGCCCCAGTTGTCGTTCAGAACCTTGGCGATGGGAGCCAGGCAGTTGGTGGTGCAGGAAGCGTTGGACACGAAGTTCATGTCGGTGGTGTACTTATCCAGGTTGACGCCGCACACGAACATGGGGGTGTCGTCCTTGGAGGGAGCGGACATGATGACCTTCTTGGCGCCGGCGTCCAGGTGACCCTGAGCGGACTCCTTGGTCAGGAACAGACCGGTGGACTCCACCACGTACTCAGCACCCAGCTTGGCCCAGGGCAGGTCGGCGGGGTTGCGCTCGGCGGAAACGGGGATCTCCTTGCCGTTGACCACGATGGCGGTCTCGGTGGAGCCGATCTCAGCCTCGCACTTGCCGTGCATGGTGTCGTACTTCAGCATATAAGCCAGGTACTCAGCGGGGCACAGGTCGTTGATGCCAACGATCTCGATCTCGGGGTGGTTCAGGCTGGCGCGGAAGACCATACGGCCGATACGGCCAAAACCATTGATGCCTACTTTGATGCTCATGTTTGTTGTCTCCTTTTATAATAAAATATGGTATTACTAAAATACGCCATTATTATACCCTGTTTTTCACCAATTGCAAGTTATTTTTTTAACGTCTTTTCATCTTTCCCCGTTTCGCATAAAAAACGGGGGATTTCGACATTTTTCTTGTGTGTGCCACCAGTTTTTGGTATACTCATCTATAGTGGAAGATGTTTTGATTTCCGCATATGCTAATCCGGAACGACCGTGACCCTCTGAAAGGAAGCCTTTGCTATGGCACGTTTTGACGATACCATTCTTCAGGCCCTGCCCCATCCGGCCCTCATTGCCGCCGACGGGCGGGTGCTGCAGTTTAATCCCGCCGCCGGACAGCTGTTTGGCGGCCTTGCCCAAAACGCCCCCCTGCCCGAGCCTCTGCCTGCCCGCCTTGAGGGTGCAGGACTGGTCTGTGTGGGGGCGCAAAGCTGGCAGCTCACCGCCGCACCTATGGGTGAGTACACCCTGTATCTGCTCCACCCCACCCGGGCCGACGGCCTGTCTCCGGCCATGCTGGAGGGCACTTTGCGCCGCCTCCACGAGCAGATCGGCCAGCTTATGCTGGGCGTACAGCTCCTGTGCCCCGAAGTCAGCGAGGACACCGACCCTAAGACCCGGCAAAGCATGGCTCAGATCAACCGCACCCTGTGCCAGATGCTGCGTCTGACCGACCAGATGGATCTGCTGCGTGACACCGAGAACGGCTCTTATCTGTTCCACCCGGTCACGCTGGATCTGGCCGGCCTGTGCTCTGAGGTATCCGCCGCCGCAGGCAGCCTGCTGCAGCAGGCCCGGATCCGTCTGACCTACACCTCCCCCCTGTCCTCCCTGCTGGTGCGGGGCGACAGCGCGCTGCTGCAAAAGCTGCTGGTGGAGCTGCTGGGCAACGCCGCCCGTGCAGCCGGCCCCGGCGGCAGCATCACCCTGTCTCTGGCCAAGCGGGACAACCGGGCCATCCTCACCCTGTCCGGCCCCGATGTCACCGGCAGTACACGCACCCTGTCCTCCATCCTCGCCTGCGACAGGCCGGCCGGCCAGATCCCCCTGCCCGGTGAAGGCGCCGGTCTTGGTATGCTGCTGATACAGCGGGTGGTGTCTCTGCATCAGGGCACCCTGATGATGGAGCGTCAGGACGGTGTCAACACCATCCTGTCCCTGCCCCTTGCCCCCTACAGCGCACCGCTGCCCGTGCGCACACCCACCGTCCAATACACCGCCGGTTTCTGTCCGGAGCTGGTGGGTCTTGCCGATCTGCTGCCCTTTGAGGCCTTTTTGCCCGACGAGCTTTCCTGACCGACACCCCCATCCGAGGATGGGGGTGTTTTTTTCCGTTTTCTTGAGGTTTTGCCTTGACTGAACGGGAACAGGCTTGTAAAATGGACTTTGGTGTTTGCAGTTATTCTTTTTCGAAGGGATCGATGGATGTGTATACGCCCGGCTTTGACAACGATAAATATCTGAGTATGCAGTCGGAGCACATCCGTCAGCGCATCGATCAGTTTGGCGGCAAGCTGTATCTGGAGTTTGGCGGCAAGCTGTTTGACGACTTCCACGCCTCCCGTGTACTGCCCGGCTTTCACCCCGACAGCAAGGTCAAGATGCTGGTGCAGCTGGCCGATCAGGCCGAAGTGGTCATCGCCATCAACGCCGCCGACATCGAAAAGAACAAGGTCCGGGGCGACCTTGGCATCACCTACGATCTGGAGATCCTGCGCCTTATCGACGCTTTTCGTGACATCGGCCTGTATGTGGGCAGCGTCGTGCTCACCCGCTGGGCAGAGCAGACGTCCGCACAGGCCTTTGAGTCCCGGCTGAACAGTCTGGGGGTCAAGACCTACCGCCACTACCCCATTGAGGGCTACCCCAACGACATCGCCCGCATCGTCTGCGACGAGGGCTTCGGTCAGAACGATTACATCCAGACCTCTCGCCCTCTGGTCATTGTTACCGCCCCCGGTCCCGGCAGCGGTAAGATGGCTACCTGTCTTTCACAGTTATACCACGAGCACAAGCGCGGTGTCAAGGCGGGCTATGCTAAGTTTGGGACCTTCCCTGTATGGAACCTTCCCTTAAAGCATCCC
>JAZOBP010000185.1:0-3039 GCA_045596065.1 Lawsonibacter sp.
CGTGGAGCTGGGTCTGAAGCTGGCTGAGGAGCTGGCTGAGGTTCTGGGCGGCGTCGTGGGCGCCTCCCGTGCCGTGGTGGACTCCGGCTGGATCTCCGCCGACCATCAGGTGGGCCAGACCGGCAAGACCGTCCATCCCCGTATCTATGTAGCTCTGGGCATCTCCGGTGCCATCCAGCACAAGGCCGGCATGCAGGACTCCGAGTGCATCATTGCCGTGAACAAAAACGAGAACGCCCCCATCTTCGAGTGCGCCGACTACGGCATCTGCGGCGACCTGTTCAAGGTCGTCCCCAGCCTCATCGACGCCATCAAGGCCGCCAAGGCTGCCAAGTAAAATACACAGAAAAACGCAAGTGTTCCGTCACGGAACACAGGCGTCTTTTTGTTTAACAGGCATCTAGCATATCCGAAAGCCGGCGGGCGGCGGCGGCCATCTGGCGGACACCGTCAAGGACGGTTTCTGCGTTGTATTCCTTCAGGAAATTGCCAGCCTCCAGCGTGAGGTAGCCCTTGTAGCCGCACTCCTTCAGGGCCTTGACCACCCCATCAAAATCGATGTTCATGGAGAAGGGGATCTGGTGGCGGTCCCGGCACTTGTCGTTGTCGTGGATGTGCAGGCACTGCAGATAGGGGCCCAGCGCCCGGATCATCTCCACCGCCGAGGTGCCAAGGCCGTTGAGCTCGGCGTGTCCGATGTCCAGACAGGCCACAAAGTGGTCGTCATTGACCGCCTGCAGCTGCTTCAAAAAGCCCGTCGGGTCGGAACAGGCGGCCGGAGCGGCGCAGTCTTTGTCCCGGTTCCAGAGGAACATATTCTCTGTGGCGATCTTCACCCCGCAGGACTTGGCAAAGGGGAGCAGCTCATGGTAAAAGGCCGCATTTTCCTCCACCGACACAAGGCTGTCCGGGTGGATGACGCAGATCTCGCCCCCCACCTCCGCCGTGCACTCGATGGCCCGCTTGCAGTAGTCCCGGATCTCGGGCTCGTTGATGGGGAAGGGTGCGTGGGACTGGTTGCAGACGATGCCGTTGTCCTCCGCTACCCGGCGAAGCCGCCGGACAAAGGGCAGATAATCCTTGCCCGACAGAATGTGATCCTTAAAGATCTCCCCGGTTTTCCAGACGTATCGGCACATGCGGTTCATGGTAAAGTCCCATGCGTCAAAACCCGCCTTTGCCACGTATTCCACCGCTTTTTCCTCCCCTGTGATCAGGGCGATGGAATCGATCTCGGTGGATATTTTCAGAGTTCCCATAGCATTTCCTCCTGTCAGCACTGCTGCTTTGATTGTACCCCCTTTTCTTCCCCCATGTCAACACTCTTTGCCCCTCCCCGGCATAGAATGGCAGGAAACCGAACGGGGAGGAATGTGCATGATGACAGCAAAAAACATCTGGGTGGCCGGAGGTGACCGGCGTCAGGGCTATCTGGCCGGACTGCTGGCCCGGGACGGGCATCGGGTGTCCCTTTACGCTCTGGAGCAGGGGGCCGACCTCGCCCCCGACTGCACCCAATGCGCCTCCCCCCACGGGATCGACCGGGCGGAGGTGGTGATCTTTCCCCTGCCCCTGTGCAGCGGCCCGGACACCCTCAACGCCCCCCTGTCCCATCGCACCCACCCCCTGCGTCCCCTGCTGGAGCAGCTGGGGCCCCAGCAGCAGATCTTTGCCGGGATGGTCAGCCCTGCGTGGGCGGAAGCCTTTGCGCAGCAAGGGTTAACGGTACATGACTACTTTGCCCGGGAGGAGCTGACGGTGGCCAACGCCGTGGCCACCGCCGAGGGGGCGGTACAGCTGGCTATGGAGGAGCTGCCGGTGACGGTGCAGGATCTGGAGGTGCTGGTACTGGGCTACGGACGGGTGGGCAAGCTCACCGCCCAGCGCTTTGCCGCTCTGGGTGCCCGGGTAAGCGTGGCCGCCCGGAGCATGGAGCAGCTGGCGTGGGCACAGGCCGCAGGGCTGCACGCTCTGCCCCTCCACGCCGTGGACACCCTGCTGGGGGGCTGCGAACTCATCGTCAACACCGTCCCGGCTCAGGTGCTCACCGCCCCTCATCTGGCCGCTGTCCGCCACGACGCCCTCATTATGGATCTGGCCTCCAGGCCCGGAGGCGTGGATATGGACTGTGCCCTGCGTCTGGGCCTGCGTGTGCTGCCCGCCCCGGGCCTGCCCGGTCGGGTGGCCCCGGCCAGTGCGGCGGGCTACATTCGGGATACCATATATAACATTCTGCGCCAAGGGGGGAAATGACCCCGGAAAGGATGATTTGTTTTGCACGCCAAGACCATCGGCTTTGCCATATGCGGCTCCTTCTGCACCCACGCCCGTGCCGTGGCTGCTCTGGAGCAGCTGACCCGGCAGTACGAAAGGGTGATCCCGATTTTTTCCGAGATCACCGCCGCCACCGACACCCGCTTCGGCACCGCACGGGCGCTGACCGACACCGTACAGCGCCTGTGTCACCGGGAGCCGATCTGCACCATCCGGGAGGCCGAGCCCATCGGCCCCAAGGGTTTGCTGGATTTGCTGGTCATTGCCCCCTGTACAGGCAACACCCTGAGCAAGATGGCCGCCGGCATCACCGACTCCTGCGTGTCCATGGCGGCCAAGGCCCACCTGCGCAACGGCCGGCCCATTGTGGTGTGCGTGGCCTCCAACGACGGTCTGTCCGGCTCTGCCCCGGCGCTGGGTCAGCTGCTCATGCGTAAAAACCTCTATTTTGTCCCCTTTGGTCAGGACGATCCGGTCAGCAAGCCCACCTCCCTCATTGCGGACTTCGACCAACTGGGCCGGACGGTGGAGGCGGCCTTTGAGGGCCGTCAGCTCCAGCCGCTGCTGCTGAAAAGCTGAGATTTAAACGGGTTTACTTGACATATACCGCTCTTCTGGCATAAAATGCAGATGATCGGTTTGTACCAAACAGGGGGCTGCGGACAGACCGCAGTCCCCTGCTGCAAGCCTCACCAAAGAAAGGATGTTTCCTATGAAAAAGCGTTTTATCTCCCTGCTTATGTCCGCTGTAATGGTGCTGGGTCT
>JAZOBP010000186.1:0-3151 GCA_045596065.1 Lawsonibacter sp.
GACCGCTTGGCCTCCGACTTGGGCGGGGGTGAAGCGCTTGACAAAGGAGACCTTTTCGGCAGCGGCCTGCTCAAAGTCGGCGTAGCGGCCGTCGCTGACGGCAGCCACGATGGCGGCACCCAGACAGGCGGCCTCCTTCTCCTTGGGAATCAGCACGTCAAGGCCGGTGATATCCGCCTGCAGCTGGCACCAGATGGGGCTCTTGGCACCGCCGCCGGTGGCGATGATGGACTTAAGCTCGGTGCCCTTGGAGCGGATGTTTTCGGTGTTCTTGCGCAGGACGAAGGCCACGCCCTCCATGACCGCGTGGGCCATGTCGTACACATCGTGCTCCTGACGCAGACCCCAGAACACGCCGTTGGCCTCGGCGTCAAACTCCGGGGCGTTGGTGCCCACCAGATAGGGCAGGAACAAAAGGTCGTTGTTCTCCCGGTGGGCAAGCTCCTGATTCATCTGATCGTAGCCGATGTCGCCCATGCAGGTGCGGTGGAACCACTCCAGACTCACGCCGCCGCTTTCGGCCACGGGGAGCATCACATGGGTATCGGGCAAAAAGCCGTAATGCATGGCAATGCCGCTGTCACGGGGAGCGGGCTCGGCGGACATGGCGGCCAGAGCCATCACGGTGCCGGTGGACAGGGTGATGCCGCCCACGGCGGTGTTGCCCGTGCCGATCATGCCGGCAAAGTGGTCCAGAGTGCCGGTGTTCACCTTGGTGTCGGTAGACAGGCCCACACGGGCGGCTGCCTCGGGGGTAAGGGTGCCCACCACGGAGCAGGGCTCCACCAGACGGGGCAGCTGATCCTCACGCACATCGATGGCTTTGAGCATATCCTGCCAGTAGCACTTATCGAAAATGTCAAAGTAGAAGGAGAAGGTGGCGATGGACATATCACCCGTGCGCTGGCCGGTGAGCCGGTAGACGATATAGTCCTTGAGCAGCAGGTAGCAGTCGGCGGCCTCGAACACGTCGGGGCGGTTGTTCTTCAGCCACAGGATCTTGGTGGCGGGCCAGGTGGGCAGCACGGCCTGCTGGCCGGTGATGCGCTCGCACAGCTCACCGGAGAACTGCTCGGCCAGTACCTGACATTCCTTTGCCGACCGCTCGTCCATCCAGGAGATGGCGTTCATCAGGGCCTTGCCCTGCTTGTCCACCACCACCAGTGACTCGGCCTGACCGGTAAAGGCGATCTCGGCGATGGACTGGATCCTGTTGGCGGACACGATGTCGTGGAGCAGAGCGGTCAGCTCGTCAAAATACTTCTCGGCATCAAACTCCACAAAGCCGTTTTCCCGGATGTATACCACGGGACGGCTGCGCATATCAATGAGGTTCAGATTGCGGTCATAGGCAGCGGCCTTGATGTTGGTGCTGCCCAGATCAACTCCGATATACATGGCTCAGACTCCGTTTCGTTGTTGTGATCAGATCTGCAGGGGCTTCTGGTTCAGACGCTCGCCTACGGCTCCGCCCGGATGGATCAGAGCAAACTGCTCGGCCTGATAGCCGGTCTGCTCGATGATAGCGGCCTGCAGGGCGTGGAAGATCATGCACAGGGCGGTGGTGGAGGTGGTGCCCTGAGCGTTCCACTTGTCGGTCTCACGGTTGACGTGCTGCTTGAGCACCACGTCGGCGGCCTGGGCCAGAGGAGACTCCATATTCTCGGTCACGGAGATGATCTTAACGCCCTTGGCCTTGCAGATGTCCACGATGGGCAGCAGCTCCTTGGTCTTGCCGCCGCGGGAGGCAAAGATCATCACGTCGTCCTTCTGCAGGTAGCCGGTGGCGCCGTGAACGGCCTCGGCGGGGGAGATGAAGCGGGCGGGACGCTCGATGCAGCACATCAGGTGAGCCATGTGCTGGCAGATGATGCCGGAGTGGCCGCAGCCGCAGGTGCCGATGCGCTGGGCAGTGCTCAGCAGCTCCACGGCCTTGGCAAACTGCTCGCCGTCAAAATACTCCTTCATTTCCTGAATGCATTCTGCCTCGATGTCATAGGCGGCACGGGCAGCTTCGAGGGCTTCGTTTTTGATCATAATAAATCACTCCTGTAATGATTTGATATAACTTGATGTATGCGCTCAGCAACGCAGTCTATATTATACACGATAGAATGCAGTTTGGACAGCTTAATTTTGCAAAACCTGCCAGAAAGCGAAAAAAATCCCCATTTAGGGGAAAAGGCAATTGACTATTTCGAGCCGGAAGCCTATAATATTTGCGAAAGAAAGGAGGGACACGAAATGAAGAAGTGTTCCATTAAAGCCCCGTTTTTTGAGATCGGTCCCAAGTCCTACCTGTACGGTGACGACATTCTGGAGCTGGCCAAGGCCGCCGATGCCGCCAGCGAGAAGTACAAGGTGGACATCATCTTTACCTGCCCCCTGGTGGAGCTGCGCCGGGTGGCCGAAAACACCAAGTACATCCACGTCTTTGCTCCCCACATGGATCCCCTGACTCCCGGCCGTGGCCTTGCCGACGTGCTGCCCGAGTCTCTGGTGGCTGCCGGTGCCGAGGGCGTGATGCTCAACCACTGTGAGAAGCCCGTGTCCATCGCCACTTTGAAGGCCACCATCAAGCGTGCCGAGGAGGTTGGCCTGACCACCATCGTGTGCGCCGACTCCATTGCCGAGGCCTCTGCCGTGGCACATCTGGGCCCCGACATCATCGTGGCCGAGCCCACCGAGCTGATCGGTACCGGCAAGGCTTCCGATGCCGAGTACGTGGAGGCCTCTACCCGCTGCGTCAAGGACGTCAACCCCGAGATCAATGTGCTGCAGGGTGCCGGCATCAAGTGCTATGACGATGTGTACCGCAACATCTTTGCCGGCGCCGACGCTACCGGCTCCTCCAGCGGTATCGTTGCCCTGCCTACCCGTGAGGCTCGTGCCCAGATGGTGGACGACATGATCCGCGCCGTCCGCGAGGCCTACGACGCCCGTCAGAAGTAAGCAACATTATGTTACATAAACAGGAGGAATACAAAATGGAATTCAAGGTTTATCAGAAAGAAATCGAGCTGCACTCCCGTGGTTGGGTGCCCACCTTCCACGACATCTCCCCCGATGTGATGAACACCGTGGCCGAGTCCGGCGTGAAGAACGGCACCTGCGCCATTGTCTGCCATCACACCACCTGCTCCGTTATGGT
>JAZOBP010000187.1:0-2906 GCA_045596065.1 Lawsonibacter sp.
CCCTGCGCCAGACCGGCTTCCCCGGCCTGCTGGACACCGGCGAGATGGCCGATATTTGATTTCGTTTACTCCGGCGCAGCCGCGCCGTATACTCATTATCTTTATGGAGGAAATTATGAACTACAACAAAAAAACCGTAAAAGATGTAGACGTCAAGGGCAAGAAGGTCCTGCTGCGCTGCGACTTCAACGTGCCCATGGCCAAGGACGGCAGCGGTGTCATCACCGATGTCAAGCGCATCCGTGCCGCTCTGCCCACCATCCAGTATCTGCTGGAGCAGGGCGCTGCTGTGATCGCTTGCTCTCACATGGGCAAGCCCGAGCCCTCCTTTGAGAAGTTCGTGAAGAAGGGCACCGAGAAGGGCAAGGATCCCGCCAAGCTCACCGAGGAAGCCTGGAAGAAGTCTCTGGCCGCTCTGACTCTGGCCCCCGTCGCTGCCCGCCTTGGCGAGCTGCTTGGCATGGACATCATCATGGCCAAGGACGTTGTGGGCGAGGATGCCAAGGCCAAGGCCGCCGCTCTGCAGCCCGGCCAGATCCTGCTGCTGGAGAACACCCGTTTTGAGAAGGGCGAGAAGAAGAACGACCCCGAGTTCACCAAGGCTCTGGCCTCCATGGCTGACCTCTATGTGTCCGATGCCTTTGGTGCCGTGCACCGTGCTCACGCCTCCACCGCCGGCGTGGCCGAGTTCCTGCCTGCCGTTTCCGGCTTCCTGATTCAGAAGGAGCTGGACTTCATCGGCGGCGCTCTGGCCAACCCCAAGCGTCCTCTGGTGGCCATCCTGGGCGGCTCCAAGGTCTCCTCCAAGATCGGCGTGATCAACAATCTGCTGGAGATCGCCGACACCGTCATCATCGGCGGCGGCATGGCCTATACCTTCTCTGCCGCTCAGGGCGG
This sequence comes from Lawsonibacter sp., assembly GCA_045596065.1. Lineage (GTDB taxonomy): Bacteria > Bacillota > Clostridia > Oscillospirales > Oscillospiraceae > Lawsonibacter. The sequence continues at coordinate 898 of JAZOBP010000187.1, forward strand.
CAAGATCGGCAACTCCCTGTTTGAGGCCGACTGGCAGGACTACGCCAACGAGATGGTCAAGAAGGCTGCTGACAAGGGCGTTAAGCTGCTGCTGCCCGTGGACACCGTCTGCGGCGATAAGTTTGCTCCCGATGCCAACACCCTGACCGTGGACGCCGGCAGCATTCCCGACGGCTGGGAGGGTCTGGACATCGGCCCCAAGACCATCGAGCTCTACTGCAGCGCTGTCAAGGACGCCGGCACCGTCATCTGGAACGGCCCCATGGGCGTGTTCGAGTTTGCCGCCTTTGCCAAGGGCACTGAGGCTGTGGCCGAGGCTCTGAGCAAGACCGACGCCATCACCATCATCGGCGGCGGTGACAGTGCTGCTGCCGTTCAGCAGCTGGGCTATGCCGACAAGATGACCCATATCTCCACCGGCGGCGGTGCCTCCCTGGAGTTTATGGAAGGCAAGGAGCTGCCCGGTGTGGCTTGCCTGCAGGACAAGTAAGAGCGGAGCCGTCGCGAGCAGGCGCAGCTTGATAGCCCTAAATTCGTTTCAACACGCATTATTCACCCGGCTTCGGCCGGTTCCATATAGAAGGCTCACAGAGCCAAAGAAAGGAAGTTCTCCCCAATGAATCGTAAATACCGCAAGACCATCATCGCCGGCAACTGGAAGATGAACAAGACCCTGTCCGAGACCAAGGCCTTTGCTGAGGAGATCAAGACTCAGCTTGGCAAGCACAAGTGGTGCGAAGTGGTGCTTTGTGTTCCCTTTGTAAACATCCCCGCCGCCATCCGTCTGTTCAAGGACACTCGTGTGGCTATCGGTGCTGAGAACGTACACTTTGAGGATCACGGCGCCTTTACAGGCGAGGTCTCTGCCCAGATGCTCAAGGAGGTTGGCGTTAAGTATGTGATCATCGGCCACTCCGAGCGCCGTGAGTACTACAACGAAACCGACTTTACCGTTAACAAGAAGGTCAAGGCCGCTCTTGATGCCGGTCTGCACCCCATCATCTGCGTGGGCGAGAGCCTGGAGCAGCGTGAGCTGGGTGTCACCGCCGAGCTGATCACCTATCAGGTCAAGTGCGCTCTGGCCGGTCTGGACGCCGCTCGGGTGCGCAAGGTGGTCATTGCCTACGAGCCTCTGTGGGCCATCGGCACCGGTAAGACCGCCACTGCCGAGCAGGCCGGCGAGGTCTGCCAGATTATCCGTGCCGTCATCCGCAAGGAGTTCGGTGCCCGTGTGGCCCGTGCCGTCACCATCCAGTACGGCGGCTCCATGAACGCCAAGAACGCCGCCGAGCTGCTGGCTCAGCCCGATGTGGACGGCGGTCTGATCGGCGGCGCTGCCCTGAAGGTCCCCGACTTCCTGCAGATCATCGCCTCCGCCAATCAGGACTAACAGATCGTAGGTCTCAGGATGATTGGGTATGTCCCTGTCATCTCACACCTTCTATCTCTTTATAAGAAAGGTACTTGTTTATGAAGACACCTACCACCCTTATCATTATGGACGGCTACGGCCTGTGCGACTCCCAGTGCGGAAACGCTGTTTGCTGTGCCGCCACTCCCAACCTGTGCAGAATTTTTGCCGAGTCCTCCGGCTGCCGCCTGTCCGCCTCCGGGCTGGATGTGGGTCTGCCCGAGGGTCAGATGGGCAACAGTGAGGTCGGCCACACCAACATCGGTGCCGGCCGTGTGGTATTCCAGGATCTGCCCCGTATCACCCGTGACGTTCAGACCGGTGCTCTGTTCCAGAACGCCGCCTTTGCAGAGGCCATGTCCAACTGCCGTGAGTGGGACTCCACCCTGCATCTCATGGGTCTGCTGTCCGACGGTGGCGTACACAGCCACATTGAGCATCTGTTTGCTCTGCTGCAGATGGCCAAGGATCAGGGTCACAAGAAAGTCTTTGTCCATTGCTTCCTGGACGGTCGTGATGTGCCCCCCTCCTCCGGCAAGAGCTTTGTGGAGCAGCTGCAGGCCAAGATGGACGAGCTGGGCGTGGGCCAGATCGGCAC
>JAZOBP010000188.1:0-5643 GCA_045596065.1 Lawsonibacter sp.
GAACGGGGGGCAGGGTATACACCGTTACGTCCGGACGTACCCGGCGGCCGCCCTTGCGCCAGCTGCGGTCTCTGCGGCCAGCGGCCGGCTCAAAAAACAGCACCTGGGTGCCTTTCATACGGGTCATAAGATGCTGGGTGCGGGAGGGGATACTGCTCCATGGCTTGCTGGAGAGACAAACGATCTGTTTCATACCATACCTCCCGTCCGTGTTTGGCAAAAAGTGCTTGCCTGTGACAATAAAGTAGGCTATACTGCCTGTGAGCAGTGCTTACCTCATTATAATATTACACCTGCCTGCGGTCAAGTGCCCACGGAGCAGGAAATACGGGAGAACGCCATGTTTGAACTTCTTTTTCAGATAGAAGCTCCGGTTTTGCTGTGGATTCAGGACACTCTGCGTCAGCCCATGCTGGATGCGGCGGTGCTCTTTTACACCTCTCTTGGCAATGCCGGTATCATATGGATCGCACTGAGCCTTGTTATGCTTCTGTTTCCACAAACACGCAGAGCCGGCATTTTGGGGCTGATGGCGCTGCTGGGCTCTTTGCTGATCACCAATCTGTGTCTCAAGCCTTTGGTGGACCGGATACGCCCCTATGAGTTGATCGAGGGACTTCGTGCTATGGTGCAGCCGGGGGATATGCAGTCTTTCCCCTCAGGACACACCAGTGCCGCCTTTGCGGCTGTGCTTGCATGGAGACCCTGCCTGAGCAAAAAATGGATGCGCACCGCAGCCCTGTCGGCGGCGGTGCTCATGGGGCTGTCCCGGCTGTATGTGGGGGTACACTACCCCACCGATGTGCTGGGCGGTCTGCTGGCCGGTGCGCTGAGTGCCTGGCTTGCCCGCAGAGTATTTGGATTTATCACACGCAGATGCAAAAACACGCAGACCTGATGGTCTGCGTGTTTTTTTAGACAAGTCGGTAGATGGTAAAATACTGGAACACCGTGCCCAACAGGATAAACACATGGAATATCTCATGGCAGCCGAACCGGGTATTGTTCCGTCCCGGCCACTTGACGGCATAAAGTACGCCGCCTACCGAATACATTACACCGCCCAGCACCAGCCAGAACAGCCCCTGACCGGACAGGGCGCGTACCACCGGAACGATGACAAAGACCACCAGCCAGCCCATGCACAGATAAACGGCCGAGGACAGCCACCGAGGGGCGCCGATCCACAGGATGGACAGCAGGACCCCCAGCAGGGCAAAGATCCAGACCGCCGCCAGCAGAGCGTGGCCGCAGCCGGAGGTCAGAGAAATCAGGCAAATGGGGGTATAGCTGCCGGCAATCAGCAGGCATATGGAGCAGTGGTCAAATTTACGCAGCAGCCGACGCCCGGCAAGGCCGGTGCGCAGGCAGTGATACAGAGTGCTGGCCGTATACAGCACCGTCATAGATGCGCCGTAAATACCGTAAGCAATGAACTGCAGGGAGCTCCGGGCACGCATAAGCAGGAGCACTGTGCCCGCGACGGCCAGAAGAATCCCAATACCGTGGGTGATGGCAGACCATGGACGCAGGGCGTCATAGGGGTCTCGGGTGGGCTTGATGGGGGAATGATTGTGATCCATAGCAGTCTCCTTATAAAACCGGCGGAAGCCTTCTGTGTCCACAGTATAAACCGCTCAAAGACAAAAGTCAATATCGCAAATGACAAAATACAATAATCGATATTACATTGCAAAATAATAAAAACCCTCTGCAAAGCCGAAGCAGAGCAGAGGGGTGAGATCAGCCGAACACAGGCAGAATGTTCAAAAAGCCTGTAATAATAATACCGTTGAAGAAGTCGATAAACAAGGAACCCACCAACGGGACGATAAAATAGGCCTGAGGGGCAGGGCCGTATCGGGAGGTGAGAGCCTGCATGTTGGCCATGGCGTTGGGAGTGGCACCCATGCCAAAGCCGCAGAAGGCGGCGGTCATCACAGCGGCCTCGTAGTCCCGGCCCATGATCCGAAAGACCACGTACCGGGCAAAGACAAACATAAGCACCGTCTGCAGCAGGAGCATAACGATCATGGGCAGAGCAAGCTCGGCCAGCTGCCACAGCTTCAGGGTCATCAGGGCGATGGCAAGGAAGATGGACAGGGATACGTTGCCCCAGATGTCAATGGCTCGGGCAGGCAGGACGACGTGTCGCAGGTCGCAGAAGTTGCGGATGATGGCGGCAATGACCATGGCACCGATATAGGTGGGGAAGGTCAGGGTCACGCCAAACAGGGAGATACGGTTGAGCAGGGCGGTGAGGACGGTGCCAAGTCCGGAGGAGACGATAAGCAGAATGGCGGCGTTGGTGAAGGCGTGGGCGTCGATCTGCTCGGCACGCTCTTTCTGCTCCGGAGTCTCATCGATCATCTCCAGAATCTCATCCTGACTTTCGGTGGAGTGCAGACCACGCTTGTCGATAAGGGCACGGGCGGTGGGGCCGCCCATAAGAGAGCCCGCCACCAGGCCAAAGGTGGCAGCGGAGACGGCCAGTACGTTGGCACCGGCAAGACCCATTTTTTCCATAAGTGCACCGTAGGAGCCTGCGGTGCCGTGGCCGCCTACAAGAGGGATAGAGCCGGTACACAGGCCCATGCGGAGATCCCAGCTGAACAGGCCGGCCAGTACGCTGCTGAGCAGATTTTGCAGGCAGACCATCACGATGGAGGCCAGCAGGAAGGCGAACACCTTGCTGCCGCCCCGGCGCAGCAGCCGGAAGCAGGCGGTATAGCCCACACTGGTAAAGAACAGTGTCATGAAGAAGTTCTTTACCGACTCGTCAAAGTGCAGCTGCAGCAGGCCGGTTTGGTAGAATAAGAGGTGTACAAGAGCAAAGACCAGGCCGCCGATCACCGGAGCGGGAATGCAGCACCGGCGTAAAAAGGGGATATGACGGACAAGAAACCGGCCAAGCACCAACAGCAGCATAGCAAGACCGGCCGTTTGAAACATGTCAAGAGTATATTCCAACATGGGAGCACCTCCTCGTGCAACATCTTATTTTACAGGATGTGCGGGAATCATGCAAGGTATGCGGCACAAAAAAGCAGAGCAGACTGTACAGTCTGCTCTGTTTTTTGTGAGGTTTAGGCCAGGGCCTTCTTGGCGGTCTCCACCAGCTGGGTGAAGGCGGCCTTGTCGTTGACAGCCAGCTCAGCCAGCATCTTGCGGTTGATCATGATGCCGGCCTTCTTCAGACCGTTCATGAAGGTGGAGTAGTTCATGCCGTTCATCTTGGCGCCGGCACTGATGCGGGTGATCCACAGCTGACGGAAGTCACGCTTCTTCAGCTTACGGCCGGTGTAGGCGTAGGTCAGAGACTTCATGACCGCCTGGTTGGCCATCTTGTAGTGCTTGGACTTGGAGCCCCAGTAGCCCTTGGCCAGCTTCAGGATCTTATTTCTTCTCTTGCGCGTCATCATCGCGCCCTTAACTCTTGCCATTGTTGTCTACCTCCCTTTGCTTACTTATACAGGATCAGGCGCTTGACAGCTGCCTCGTTGGTCTTGTCGGCGTAGGCGGTGCCACGCAGGTGACGCTTGAGCTTGGTGGTCTTACCGTGACCGTTGAGCAGGTGACGCTTCTTGGTCATGGCACGCTTGACCTTGCCGGTCTTGGTGAGGGAGAAGCGCTTCTTGGCGCCGCTGTGAGTCTTGATCTTCGGCATAACAAAAAACTCCTTTTTTATTTTTTAGCTTCTTTGGAAGATTTGGGGGAGAGGAAGATGGACATATGTCTGCCTTCCAGTTTTGGCTCCTTGTCCAGAACGGCGCACTCGGCACACTCCTCGGCAAACTTGACCAGAAGGCCCTGACCGATGTCGGTGTGAGCCATCTCGCGGCCGCGGAAGCGGACGGTGACCTTGACGCGGTTGCCCTCGCCCAGGAACTTCTGAGCGTTGCGCAGCTTGACGTTGAAGTCGTTGACGTCGATGCTGGGAGACATACGGACTTCTTTGATCTCGACCACGCGCTGGTTTTTGCGGGCTTCCTTCTCACGCTTGGTCTGCTCAAACCGGAACTTGCCATAGTCCATGATCTTGCATACGGGGGGGACGGCGTTGGGAGAGATCTTGACCAGATCCAGACCCTGCTCCTCAGCCAGTGTCAAGGCCTCCTGAGAGGACATGATACCCAGCTGCTCGCCGGTCTCGGAAATCAGGCGGACTTCCTTGTCACGAATTTCTTCGTTGATTTGATGACCTAAGTTAGCGATGGGAAAGCACCTCCAAACAAAATAAAAATGTGCGGTCAGCCGAAAGGGCACCCGCACACACAAAAACCCACCGCTGTTCACGGTGAAGCATTTCCATGTTGACCCTTGAGCCTGTGGCCTGGGGTGAGGTCGGGAACCGATCCTGCTTTGTTTTGCTTCGATAGTATAACAGCAGAAAAATGCAATGTCAATAGAAAAACAAAAGAAATTTACAAAAAAGTGGGCGGAGAGATCTCTCCGCCCACTGAAAAGCTGCAGCAATGATCAGTTGGTGCCAAACTCGCCGAAGAAGCGGTCGTGAATGGCCTGAACGGCCCGCTCGGCATCACGCTCGGCAACCAGAACGGACACCTTGATCTCGCTGGTGGAGATCATGTTGATGTTGATGCCGGCAGAGAACAGGGCCTCGAACATCTTGCAGGCAACGCCGGAGTTGTTGGCCATGCCGGCACCCACGATAGAGATCTTGGCGACCTGATCGGTGACCTCCAGAGACTTGAAGCCGATCACGTCCTGATTGGCCTCCATGACCTGCTTGGCACGGGCCATGTCGTCCTGAGAGACGGTAAAGCTGATGTCCTTGGAGGCCTCACGGCCGATGGACTGGAGAATGATGTCCACGTTGACCTTTTCCTTGGCCAGCAGAGAGAAGATCTTAAAGGCAATGCCGGGATGGTCATCCAGACCGACCAGAGCCACACGGGCAACATTCGTATCCTTAGCGACACCGCTGACATGAGTTTTTTCCATGGTTTTGACAACCTCCTTGACTTTTGTTCCGGGCTTTCCACTCAGGCTGGAAAGCACCTCCATATTGACGTTATAACGCTTTGCCATCTCCACCGAACGGTTATGGAGCACCTGAGCGCCGAGGCTGGCAAGCTCCAGCATCTCGTCGAAGGTGATCTCATCCAGCTTCTTGGCACCGGTGACCTTGCGGGGATCGGCGGTGTATACGCCGTCCACGTCGGTGTAGATCTGGCACAGGTCGGCATGGAGAGCGGCCGCCAGAGCCACCGCAGAGGTATCCGAGCCGCCGCGGCCCAGAGTGGTGACATCGTCATACTTGTTGATGCCCTGGAAGCCGGTGACCAGCACGATCTTCTTCTTGTCCAGCTCCTTCTGGATGCGCTCGCCGCGCACACGCTTGATCCGGGCGGCACTGTAGTTGGAGTCGGTAAGCATGCCCACCTGCCAGCCGGTCAGGGATACGGCCTGATAGCCCATGGACTCGATGGCCATGGCGCACAGAGCCACGGAGATCTGCTCGCCGGTGGACAGGAGCATATCCATCTCACGCTTGGACGCGTTGGGGTTGATCTCCTTGGCCTTGGCGATCAGATCGTCGGTGGTGTCGCCCTGAGCGGACAGCACCACTACCACGTCATGGCCCTGCTTGTAGGTGTCGGTGATGATGCGTGCGACATT
>JAZOBP010000189.1:0-3136 GCA_045596065.1 Lawsonibacter sp.
CCTCCGACTTTGATCCGCCTCATGGGCGTGGTGCTTGCTGTGCTCATGCTGCTTCCCTGCGTGCCCGTACAGCCTGTCACCGCCGCTCAGTCCGGCCCCATGGAGATGTATCGCTTTGTCTCCAAGAGTGTGGAGGAGGACGGCAAGGCCATCTCCAGCAATCTGGTCAACGGCACGCCCTATCCCGCCTATGTGCGTCCCTGCTATGTCATGACCAAGTACACGGACAACGGCCCCGTGTCCGTGCCCACCGCCTGCTTTAAGGAGGGCGTGACCAGCGGCTCCTCCGGTATCTACGGAAACCCCTACGGTGAAAAGGTCACTATGGGCTACCGCATCAACGAAAACCTCAAGATCGTGCTGGAACAGATGCCCATGCTCATCACCCGGGGCAAGGAAGTCATCAACCTTGAGTTTGAGTACATCATCCGTACCGGCGTGTTCAACCGCAACGTGGTCAACGACGACCTGCTGCAGGTCTACATCTCTCTGGACGGCGAGACCTGGCTGGAGGACAGCGTGGGTATCCGTTGTTCTCAGCTTACCGCCGCCGGTGTGGACCATCAGGGCAAGGACGTGGTCTTCTACAAGGTTCAGACGGAAAACCTGCTGGACATCAAGGGCTTTGAGCCCGGCGAGCGTATCCGTAAGATCATGATCATGCCCAACGGCGACAACACCGTGATCTACACCGGCCACTTCATCATCTCGGAGCTTGCCATCAACGGTTACACCAGCCGTGAGGAGTTCCAGTCCATGTACCCCGTGCTGGACAGCACCTACATCGACCCGGCCATCCTGCGTGAAATCGTTCTGGCCGAGTGTATGCGTGCCTACGACATCGACTGGACTACCGACTATCCCATCTACACCTGCTCCGCCGGCGGCTCCAGTACCCTCACCGACAGCGGTAACCTGCATGTATATCACACCGGTATGACCTGGAAGGGCATGGTGTACGAGCGCAACAGTGACTCCACTCGTGAGCGTCACCACGCCAGCATCGTGGACGGCAAGCATACTGCCCCCTACACCGGTGATCAGGCACTGGGTATGGACTGCCAGACATTCTCCTTCGGTGCTACCATGCGTGTGTCCCGCTACACCGCAAACTCGCCCATGTTCATGCTGGGCGCTGCCGGCATCCGCTTCTTCGACGGTATGAAGCACCGGGATCGTCCCCAGTGGAACGATCTGGACGTCATCCCCTACAACACCCAGCAGGAGATGTACAAGTACTACGCCATGTGCCAGCCCGGCGACCTGACCCAGACCATGACCTCCGGCGGCGCCGTCCACGTGCGTGTGGTAGCCGGTGTGGACGTGGTTTACAACGCCGACGGCACCATCAATGGCGAAAAGAGCCGTATGTGGAACGCCGAGCAGACCAGCGGCGCTTCTTATGAGGTACAGCTGGCTGACGGCACCGTAGAGCGTCTCAAGGGCAGCTCCATGGACGCGGTCCAGCGCTTTATCGATGCCAACCCCGGCAGCAGGCTGCTCTACGGTCACTGCACCTATATCGACAACGAGACCACCTTTGCCGAGATGTATTCATCCAAGTACGTTCCCCACACCCTCACCGTCTATGATGACGGCATGGTGCAGGAGAACCATACCGAGATCGTCTTTAACGGCAAGGGCGGCAGCGACTGGGTCAACACCGGCCTTGCCGTGGGTATGACCACCAACTACTCTCTGGTGCTCTGGGACGTGAAGCTGGAGGACACCGCCACCGGTCGTGTGCTCTTTGAGGAGACCCGCTACGCCCAGCGCCCTGACATTCGTGCGGCGGTCTTTACCTCCGACAAGCTGGATGCCGTCCTTAAGAATCTGACCAACGGCACCTACCGGCTCACCGTCAACGCCCACGCCGGCCCCTACACCAGCGTGGAGCAGACCGAGCTGCCCATCGTCACCAAGAGTGAGGAGTTCACCGTGACCGGCAAGGCTCCAGCCGCCAAGGTCACTCTGGACGCTCCTGCCTCCGCCGCCAAGGGCAGCGAGGTGGCCGTCAAGGTCAACGTCAGCTCCGCCTTTGACGTGGCGGACGTGGAGGTCAAGTTTGACACCGATAAGCTCACCTACGTCACCGGCACCGTCACCCCCGACTGTGCAATGAAGAACATCGCCGTGGACAAGGGCGTGGTGCGCATCTCCTGTGTGGATGCCGCCGCCTCCGGTCAGCTGGCCGCCCTGACCTTTAAGGCCAAGGATGCCGTTGATCCCAAGGCCGCCCTTCAGGTGAAAAACGCTGTGGTCTCCACCGCCCAGCAGGCCAGCACCGGTCTGGACAGCAAGGCCGAGGGCGGCGCCAAGGAGTCCTATACCAGCGTAAACATGGCCGATGTCTATCCCACTGCATGGTACCGCGGTGCCGTGGACTACGCTTTGGAGAATAACCTCATGTCCGGCTACAACGCCACCACCTTCGGCCCCGACGACAGCCTCAGCCGTGCCATGGTGGTGCAGGTGCTCTACAACAAGGAGGGCAAGCCCGCCCTTGCCGGCAAGCACGCCTTCCCCGATGTTAAGAGCGGCGACTGGTTCAACAACGCCGTTGCATGGGCTGCGGACAAGAAGGTCGTGGGCGGTTACGGCGACGGCCGCTTCGGCCCCAACGACAATGTCACGCTGGAGCAGATGGCGGACATCCTGTGGAACTACTCCGGCATTCCCGAGCCCGCCGGCGGTGCCGCTGAGCTCGGCTCCTGCAGCGACTGGGCTGCCAATGCCCTTGGCTGGGCAGCAGGGGAGGGACTGCTGACCGGCGTGCCCTATGTAGCCGTCAATGCTCCTGCCACCCGTGCTCAGACCGCTCAGATCCTGATGAACTATCTTTCCAAATGAGTTTTTCGTAATCTGAAGATGTTGCAACACGGATCAACCGGCTCTAATGGGCCGAGCCCATAAGAGCCGATAGACCGTGCCCAAACCGCACAAATCCTGATGAACTATCTTTCCAAATGGGTTTTTTGTAATCTGAAGATGTTGCAACACGGATCAACCGGCTCTAATGGGCCGAGCCCATAAGAGCCGATAGACCGTGCTCAGACCGCTCAGATCCTGATGAACTATCTGAGCAAATAATACGCTTTTCTCATTTCCCTTCCTTTGCGGCGTGGGTTTTGCCTCA
>JAZOBP010000190.1:0-2223 GCA_045596065.1 Lawsonibacter sp.
TGAAGTCTCACGGTATTTCCGGTCGGGCAAGGCTGTTTGAGGTGGTGCAGGCGGTGGAGCAGGTCAACGCCCTGCGCCGTGCCCATGCCCCCGACCGGCGTCTTACCGGCAGCAGCAGCGATGCCCGGGCGCTGGCACGGGACCCGGCGCTGGGAGTGGATTACATCGTCGCTCCACCCCGTATGGCCCTCTATGTGGATTACAGCACCCGTATTTACGACATCTATCTCAAATATGTGGCGCCCGAGGACATCCACGTGTACTCCATCGACGAGGTCTTTATTGATGCCACCGCCTATCTGAAATTATACCACCTCTCTCCCCGTAACTTTGTCCGCAGGATCATCTCTGACATTCTGGCTCAGACGGGCATCACTGCCACGGCCGGCATCGGTACCAACCTGTATCTGTGCAAGATCGCAATGGACATTGTGGCCAAGCACGTGCCGGCGGATCGGGACGGGGTGCGCATTGCCCAGCTGGATGAGATGTCCTACCGCCGTCAGCTGTGGGCCCACCGCCCCCTCACGGACTTTTGGCGGGTAGGTCGTGGCTACGCCAAAAAGCTGGAGGCACACGGACTGTTTACCATGGGGGACGTGGCACGCTGCTCCCTTGGCGGGCCGAACGAGTTTCACAACGAGCAGCTGCTCTACCGCCTGTTCGGAGTCAACGCCCAACTGCTCATTGACCACGCATGGGGCTGGGAGCCGTGCACCATGGCCGACATCAAATCCTACCGGCCTCGCACCAACAGTCTTAGCTCCGGTCAGGTGCTCCACTGCCCCTACCCTGCTTACAAGGCCGAGATCATTGTGCGTGAGATGAGCGAGCTGCTGGCTCTGGATCTGGCCGAAAAGGATCTGGTATGTCAGCAGTTTACCCTGACCATCGGCTACGACATCGAAAATCTCACCGATCCCGCCCGACGCAGGGCCTACCGCGGCCCGGTGGTCACCGACCACTACGGACGTCAGGTGCCAAAGCACGCTCACGGCACCGCCCACACCGATCTTCCCACCGCCTCCTCTCAGGAGGTCATTCAGACGATTTTGGATCTGTATCGGCGCATTGCTGACCCACAGCTGCTGGTGCGCCGTGTGACCATCACCGCCGATGGTCTGCAGCGCACCCCAAAGCAGCCGCCTCCGGAGCAGCTGTCCCTGTTTGCCGACCGCGAGCAGGAGCAGCAGCGGCAGACCGCTCGGGAACGTGAAGCAAAACGACAGCAGGCCGTACTGGACATCAAGCACCGCTACGGCAAAAATGCGATTTTCCGCGGCACCGATCTGCAGGAGGGGGCCACAACGCTCGACCGCAACCGACAGATTGGCGGCCACAAGGCATAAAACAGGAAAGGAGGGCTTTTGCAATGGAGTCACCCCCGGACACCCACCGCTATGACGATATTATCGGCCTGCCTCACCCCATGTCCACCCGTCATCCTCCTATGTCCAACGCCGACCGGGCCGCTCAGTTCGCCCCCTTTGCTGCCCTCACCGGACACGACGCCGCCATCCGTGAGTCTGCCCGCCTCACCCAGATGCCCACCGAGCTGACAGAAGAACGCAAGGCGGAGCTGGACGGCATCCTGCGTGATCTGCTGGCCTATCCCTGCCCACCACAGGTCACCATCACCCACTTTGTCCCCGACAGCAAAAAGGCCGGGGGCGCCTATGTACGCACCACCGGCCGTATTATGAAGCTGGATCACACCGCTGCGGCGCTGATCCTGTTTGACGGGGAGCACATCCCACTCTCCGCCGTGTACGATGTGGAGCTTGCCTGACAGGCAGCCTGTCATATTCAAAGCTCCATAAGGGCACGCAGCTTTTGCACCGCCCGACGTTCCATTCTTGACACCTGCACCTGAGACACGCCCACGATGCGGGCAGCGTTACTCTGGGTCATGCCCTTGTAGTAGCGCAGCAGCAGCACCTGACGCTCCTGCTCCGGCAATTGGGCCATGGCCTGATGAAGCACCAGACGCTCCACCACCTGTTCTTCCATACCGCCGGTACCCAGCACACTCTCCAGCGTCAGTCCGTCCCCCGTCTCCATCTGCAGCGAGGCCACCGGCTCCACCGCCGTCTCTGCTGCCGCAATTTCTTCCGGCTCCAGCCCGGTCTGGACGGACAGTTCGGACAGAGTTGGCTCCCGGTGAAGCTGTCCCTGAAGCAGCGTCCGGGCAGCCCGGATGGCGGCGGCCCGTTCCTTGACCCC
>JAZOBP010000191.1:0-4952 GCA_045596065.1 Lawsonibacter sp.
CCATGTCGTTCTGTGAGCCAAGGAGTTGGCTAAGACATTTGTCTTCCTAAGACCGCTTGGCCTCCGACTTTATCAAAGGCCTGCACCTTGGTGGGGCGATAGCCGCCCTGCTCGAAGAGCATTTTGGCGTCCCGGGCCAGACTGGCACAGTCGCAGGAAACATACACGATGCGGTCGGGAGCCATGTCGCACAGGGCTTTGACGGCGGCCTCGTCCAGACCCTTTCGGGGCGGGTCTACCACGATGACCTGGGGACGGAAGCCCTCGGCAGCCATCTTTGCGGCGGCCTGACCTGCATCGGCACAGAGAAAGCGGGCATTTTTAATGCCGTTGCGGGCGGCATTTTCCTTGGCATCTTCGATGGCGGCAGGCACGATCTCCACGCCCACCACGCTCTTGCAGTGGCCTGCCAGCGTCAGGGTGATGGTACCCACGCCGCAGTACAGATCCAGGGCGTCGGTGCCGTCATCGGGAGCAGCCCAGGCGGCAGCACAGGCATAGAGGTTTTCGGTCTGCTTGTGGTTCACCTGATAGAAGGACAGGGGGGACAGGCGGAAGGTGTTGCCCATCAGGTCGTCCTCCAGCCGCTCATCACCCCAAAGGGTGCGGCAGGAAAGCCCCAGAACCCGGTTGCCCCGGTCGGGGTTCACATTGACCACAATACCGCACAGGGCGGGAACGGCCTCCCGGCAGATCTCCACCAGCAGGTCTTCCTGAGGCAGCTTGTCCCGGAGCACCACCAGTGTCAGATGCAGACCGGCGCGGCCCTGCCGCACATAAATGTGCCGCAGCAGACCGGTGTGAGCCGTCTCGTCATAGGGCTTGACCTTGCATTGGTCTGCCCAGCGGCAGACGGCTTGTGCCAAGGCACACGCTTCCTCCGACTGCAGCTTGCAGCCCTCCAGCGGGATCAGCTGATGGCTGCGGCTGCGGAAAAAGCCGTAGTTCATGCCGTTTTGCCCCGGACCCACCGGGAACTGTGCCTTGTTGCGGTAGCCTTCGATGTCCGGCGAGCCGGTCACGTCGGGCACAGGCAGGTCGAAGCCGCCGATGCGGGTCATGGCATCGTGAACGCGGCGAGCCTTCAGCCACAATTCCTCTTCATAGGTCAGATGACGGAAGTCGCAGCCGCCGCACTTGCCAAACACCGGGCAGTCGGCCTCCACGCGGTAGGGAGAAGGCTCCAAAATCTCTTCCATTTTGCCGAAGGCGTAGTTTTTCAGCACCTTTACCAACCGTACCTGCAGCTTGTCCTCCCGGGCGGCGCCGGGCACAAAGACTGCCATACCGTCCTCGGTGCGGCCTACGCCCATGCCCTCGGCGGTGTAGCCGTGGATGGTGATGGTGCAAAGATCGTTCTTCTTCATAGTTTACTCCGTAACGTATTGGGGAAGTAAAATGTCGGAAAGTTCGGACAGGGGGACCGCGCCACCGTTTTCACCGCAAACAACCACAGCGTCCTCGGTGATGGCAAAGTTCAACTGATCCAGCTCGCCGGTATCTGTCCAAAAACTTTGATAATCCGCCCCTGGCTGGAACAAATCGCTCAGCAGCAGACGGCCTTGGGAGGCTACGTCAAAGGTCTCGGCATAGGTGTGTTGGGTTTCCTGCTCACCCTGCTTCTCGATGACAGTACGCTGCACCGACAGGGTCACACCATCGTTGCGGGTGATAAGAGGAAGCAGCCGGGCGCTCCAAGGGGTGAATTCCTGTCCCATGGCCTCCATTTCGGCCTTTTGCCGGGCGGCATCCTCAGTGTTCAGCTGGCAGAGGGCATACAGGTCGTCATAGAGGGACTGATAATAGTCGTTGATTTGGGGCAGCGCGAAGTGCGGTATGCTGGCAGTCAGGATCAGCAGGGGTTCTTCCTTGTCGTCGGTAAAGGTGAACATGGGATGACTGTGTTTGATTTGCGGGATCTCCGGTGCCACCTGCTCCCCGGGCAGGGGGTCGGCAGGCACGGGCTCCTCGGGCGGGGTCACCGGATCCTGTGCAGGAGGATCTACCGGCGGCACTTCCATCGGGGGCGGATCGTCCGCAGGGGGCGTTTGCGCCGGCTGCTTGCCGCAGGCAAACAGGAACAGGCACAGGGTCAGCGCCAAAAGGATGGAAAACCAGCGTTTCATGGGCAAAAACCTCCTTATTATGAAATAAAAAGCAAAACAGCAGTGTTACAGCACGAAATTCTCCGAAAATGCCGGGTCATCGGGCAAGCCGGCGCGGGCTGCCGCCATAGCTACCGCGCCGAACAGGGGCGTTTGTGTGGGAATCAGCAGCGTCACCGGCAGATGTGCTACCTGCGCCCGCAGCATTTCCAGATACAGCGAGCCTTCCCGCAGCAAACCACCGGTGAGCACAACCGTCAGGGGGGCATTGAAGTGTTTGTACATTCGGCTGACGGTCTCTGCCAGACAGGCAGCGTTTTCCCGCAAAATCTGCAGGGCCACGGCATCGCCCTCCTGAGCGGCGGCAAACACCAGCGGCGCACAGGCAGCCAGCGTCACGTCGCCCCGATACAGGGCGGGGATGGCAGCCGACATGGACATATGTAAGTGGTCTTCGTACATTTTGGTCAGTGCGGTGGCGGGCAGGCCTGCATCGTAACCGGCCATGGCGGCATGGAAACCGTCCCGGCCCAGATGCCAGCCCGAGCCGCCCTTGTCCACCTGATAGCCCCAGCCGCCAAAGCGGGGCAGAGTTTCGCCCATACGGAGGAAGCCTACCGTGCCGGTGCCGGCGATGAGCACGCCGCCGTCCTTGCGGCCCAAACCGGCCGAAAGGGCGATGAGGGCGTCGGAGGACACGCTGACGCTCTTGGCACCGGGCAGCAGTCTGCGGAGCATATCCTCCAGAATCTGCCGGTTGCCGCCCTCGCCGCCGGCAGCGCCTACATGGATGGCTGCCAGCTCACAGGACAGTCCGCCGAAGTCGGACAGCACCTCGGAAAGTCCCTGGCGGAAGCTCTCCTCCAGCGCATCAAAGCCGTCTGCGTTGGGATTGTGTCCGGGAACGGTGCACTTGCGCAGCACCTTGCCGGTCTGGTCGCACAGGACCACGCGGCAGCTGGTGCCGCCGCTGTCAATGCCTATCAGTTTCATAGACTGTCTTAACCCTCCAAAAGTTCCAGTGCCTTTGCCACATCGTTGCCCGACTGCTCCAGTGCAGCCTTGGCCTCCTCCTCGGTGCACTCGTGCAGCTGACGGATGATGCGGATGGCCCGGTTGACCAGCTTGATGTTTGTGGGGCGCACGTTGATCATCAGATTTTCACGCACCTTGCCGGTCTGGATCATGGCGCAGGTGGACAGCATATTCAGAATGAGCTTCTGGGCGGTGCCGGCCTTCATACGGGTGGAGCCGGTGACTACTTCGGGGCCGGACAGTACGACGATGGGCATATCACAGGCGCGGGTCAAGGGAGTGTCGGGGTTGCAGGTGATGCCTGCGGTGGCGCAGCCCTTTTCCTTGGCGTATTCCAGCGTGCCCAGCACGAAAGCGGCGCCGCCGGCAGCGGAAAGACCCACCACCACGTCCTGGGGCTGCAGATTCAGGCTTTCCATGGCTTTGATACCGGCCTCACGACTGTCCTCGGCACCCTCAATGGCGTTGCGCAGCGCATGATCGCCGCCGGCGATGACACCGATGACCAGATCGGAGCTGACACCGTAGGTGGGCGGGCACTCGGAAGCATCCAGCACGCCCAGACGGCCGGAGGTACCGCAGCCGGTATAGATCAGACGGCCACCTGCCTTCATACCGGAAACGATGCGATCTACCACGGGGGCGATCTGGGGCAGAGCAGCCTGAACGGCGTCCACTACCACATGGTCTTCGGCGTTGATGCACTGGAGCTGCTCCAGCGTGGACATTTTATCAATGTGCATGGAGCGGGGGTTGCGGCCTTCGGTAAACAGTTTTCCGTATTCCATATCTTTTCTCTCCTGTAAGGCGTGTTATTTAATCTTCGTCGCCGATAAATTCCTGAATCAGTGCGTGCTCAGGAACGAATTTTTCCGAAATGGGGTCGATCTGCCGCAGGAAGGGCATCAGCTCGGACACGCTCAGATCCTCTAAAAAGGTGGGATCCACCTTGCCCAGATGGTGTACCAGCTCGTTGCGATAGACTGCCAGCTCATAGGGCACAAAGGTGTCGAACTGGATGGCGGCGTTGTTCTTGTTAGGGTCGATATACAGCCGCTCGCCCCGGGACACCGAGCGCAGCTTGATCACCGTAGCGGCATAATCCTGACCCCGGTGGCGGAAGTCCCGCAGCAGGCGGCGGGCCAGACGGATGCGGGAGGGATGGAGCACAAAGCCGTTGTCATCCTGTACCCGGGTGCGGACGCTGATGTAAATGCCGGTGGCAAGGTCGGTCTCCTGTCCCAAAACCTGAGGGTTGAGGGCGTGGATGCCCTCCATGACGATGATCTCACCGGGCTTGCGGTGCACCGGGATGGTCTTGTCGCCCCGGCGCTGACCGGCAAAGTCAAAGGTGGGCATTTCCACCGGCTTGCACGCTGCCATCATCTCCAGATGCTGCCGCAAAAGAGGCATATCGATGAGGTCGGGAGATTCATAGTCGATCTGGCCTTCCTCATCCTTGGGCATCCAGCCGTCGGCCCGACGGTAATAATAGTTGTCCATGGACAGGGTGTGACTGGGATGACCGTGGTCACAGAGATACTGGGTGATGCGGCCTGCGGTGGTGGTCTTTCCGCTGCCCGAGGGGCCGGACAGCAGCACCAGCGGCTTGCCCTGCTCGGCGGCCTCCAGAATCTGGATGGCGGCGGCCTCTACCTTGGCGTCATAGCGCTCCTGACTCCAGCGGATAAACTCCTCCGGATCCCGGGATGCTTCGTTCATGTCAGAAATTTTGAAATATTCCATAAAAACTCCTTTCGCAAAGGGGTGTGTGGCAAACTATGTCATCCCGAGCCTGTCGAGGGATCTCAC
>JAZOBP010000192.1:0-6355 GCA_045596065.1 Lawsonibacter sp.
CTTTATCACCGCCGTTGCCGACCACATTGACACCCGGTGCGGATACTGCTATCACTGCCGGATGGAGGCCACGGCAAAATACGCCGCCGAAAACGGCTTTGCCAGCTTTACCACCTCCCTGCTCATCAGCCCCTATCAGGACCACGAGGCGATCTGTGCCATGGCCCGGGCCGCCGGAGCAAAGTACGGCGTGGACTTTTTATACCGGGACTTCCGCCCCCTGTTTCAGGCCGGACAGGAGTTTGCCCGGGAGCATGGCATGTACATGCAAAAATACTGCGGCTGCATCTTCAGCGAGGAAGACCGCTACCGCAAGCGCAAAAAAGCCTGACAAACGCTGTCCCATCCGCAGATGGGACCGCGTTTTTTCACCCTCCCTCCTCCTGCTGCATACCCTATAGCAGACACTTTAATCAACGGAGGGTCGGTCATGCCGAATATTCGATATTTCCTTGGGGCCAACTCCCCCCAAGGCTTTTATTCTCTGTACGATCAGCTAATTGACCCTGAGCAGGCTAAGTCTATCTACATCCTGAAGGGCGGGCCGGGCTGTGGAAAGTCCACCCTCATGTCCCAAGTGGCTCACTGGGCGGAGAAGCAGGGCTGCGCCGTCCAGCGCATCCTGTGCTCCGGCGACCCGGACAGTCTGGACGCCGTGGTGCTGCCCGAACTGGGCACTGCACTGGTGGACGGGACAGCCCCCCACGTAGTAGAGCCCATCCATCCCGGCGCAGTCGGCCATTATGTCAACCTCGGTGCATGCTATGACGTCCACGCACTCCGCTCCCTGCTGCCCCAAATGAAGCAGTGTATGGCAGGCTATAAGGACTGTTACAGCCGAGCCTATCGGGCACTGACGGCCGCCGCTCAGCTTATGGAGGACAACCGGGCGGCCCTGCTGACGCAGGAGGTACTGGATAAAATGCAGCGCAGGGCTGCCGGTATACTCAGCCGTGAGTGCAAAAACAAAAAGAACACTCCTCCCGGTCGGGTCTGCCAGCGGTTCTTATCCGCTATCACCCACAAGGGCGTGATCTGTCACTATGACACGGCAGCAGCTCAGTGCGAGCGGATATACGAGCTCAGCGACAGCTATCGTACCGCCCACCACATGCTGTCCCATCTGCTGTCGGGCTTTACCCGTGGGGGCTATGACGTGATCGCCTGTCTTGACCCTATGTTCCCCCGACGGCTGGAGCATCTGCTGATCCCCGAGCTTTCTCTGGCCTTTGTCACCTGTCCGGCCGCCTCACCCATGTCCCAAAAGCCTTACCGCCGCATCCGTCTGGATGCCATGCCGGATGCCGAACTTCTGCATATGCACCGACCACGCCTTCGCTTTTCTGCCAAGGTCGCAAAGTCCCTGATTGACGATGCGGTACAGTCTCTTTCCAAGGCTAAGACCATGCACGATGAGCTGGAGTCCATCTACAATCCTCATGTGGATTTTCAGCAGGCAGACACGATGGCGCAAGAGATCATAAACAGGCTCAGCTTATAAAAAACAAGCCGTGTCCCAAGGACACGGCTTGTTTTATGTAACCTAAAAGCAGGATCAGAACACGCCCTGAGCCATCATAGCGTCGGCCACCTTCTGGAAACCGGCAATGTTGGCACCGGCCACCAGATCGTAGCCCAGGCCGTAGCGCTCGGCAGCGGCGGCAGAGGAGTCGTGGATGTTCTTCATGATGGTCTTGAGACGGGCATCCACCTCTTCAGCCTCCCAAACCAGACGCTCGGAGTTCTGGCTCATCTCCAGAGCGGAGACGGCCACGCCGCCGGCGTTGACAGCCTTGGAGGGAGCGATGATCATGTGCTTCTGCTCCTTGAGGTACTCCAGAGCGTCGTTGGTGGTGGGCATGTTGGCCACCTCGATGTAGTACTTGACGCCGGACTCGGCGATCTTCTTGGCCCACTCCAGGGTAACATCATTCTGGGTGGCGGCGGGCATGATGATGTCCACATCCTTGATGCCCCAGCACTTGGTACCGGGCACGAACGTGCAGCCATACTTCTCGGCATAGGGCTGGCAGCGCATGGGATCCTTGGCACGCATCTCCAGGATGTAGTTGAGCTTCTCCTCAGTAGCAACGCCATCGGGATCATAGATGTAGCCGTCGGGGCCGGCAAAGTAGGTGACCTTGGCGCCCAGCTCGGCAGCCTTCTTCATGATGCCCCAAGCCACGTTGCCGTAGCCGGAGACTGCAATACGCTTGCCCTCGATGGTGTCGTTCTCGTGCTTGAGCACCTCGTTGAGGTAGTACACGGCACCGTAGCCGGTAGCCTCAGGACGGATCAGAGAACCGCCGAAGGGCAGGCCCTTGCCGGTGATGACGCCGTTCTGGAAAGCGCCGACAATGCGGCGGTACTGGCCGTACAGATAGCCCACCTCACGGGCACCCACGCCCATGTCGCCGGCGGGAACGTCAATATCGGGACCGATATGACGATACAGCTCGGTCATGAAGGCCTGGCAGAAACGCATGACCTCGGCGTCGGACTTGCCGGCGGGATCGAAGTCGGAGCCGCCCTTGGCGCCGCCGATGGGCAGAGTGGTCAGGCTGTCCTTAAAGGTCTGCTCAAAGCCCAGAAACTTGATGGTGGACAGGGTAACATTGGGCTGGAAGCGCAGACCGCCCTTGTAGGGGCCGATGGCGCCGTTGTACTGCACACGGTAGCCGCGGTTGACATTCCACTTGCCCTGGTCGTCCATCCAGGTCACACGGAACTCGATAACACGCTCGGGCTCCACCATACGCTCCAGCAGGGCGACCTTCTCATACTCGGGGTGAGCAGCGATCACAGGCTCCAGAGAGGTCAGGACCTCTTCCACAGTCTGCAGAAACTCAGGCTCGTTGGCATTCTTTGCACGGGTAGCTTCCAGGACACGTTCAATGTAGGGATGCATAATTATCTTTCCTCCTGATATAAGATTTCTTATTACGCATGCAGTGGGAGGAGATCCTTCCGTTTCCATCGCAGCTTGGACGGCAACAATGAAATGCATGTTTTTTCTTCTGTCCGAACACGGCGCTGACGCCGCACCGTTATGTATATGTTACTCGCAGCCGTACTCTTCCCGGGCCTGCATGTATTTGAGGATCTCTTCCATGGTACCCTCAAAGCCCAGCACGCCGCTGTTCAGGGACAGATCGTAGTTGCGGGCATCGTACCAGTCCTTGCCGGTATGGTACTTGTAGTACTTGGCATGGTACTCGTCCACCTCGGCGATCTTCTTTTTGACGGCAGACTTGCTCATGGAGTTGACCAGCATGGCCTGCTCCAGACAAAACTCGTCGTCTGCATGGACAAAAACACGTACCACGTCCTTACGGCCCTTGAGCACATAGTCGGCGCAGCGACCCACGATCACGCAGGCACCCTCATCCGCCAAGCGGCGGATGACCTTGACCTGATGCTCAAACAGGGCATCATCTGCCAGGGCACGGTCACGAAGGTCGTTCTGTACCGCAGTATCACCCTTGCTGCGGTTCTTCAGGCGCTCCATAAAGCTGGGTTTAAGGCGCTCATCGGAAAAGAGCACGGGGTTAATCCCGCTCTCCTCCGAGGCCATGGTCACGATCTCACGGTTATAAAAGGGAATGTTCAGCTTTTTTGCCAGCATCTTACCGACTGTCTTGCCGCCGGAGCCATACTGGCGCTCGATGGTGATGATAAACGGCTTCATTTGTTTCCCTCCTGTGTGTTATTCGCCCAGATAAGCCTTCTTGATGGAGTCGTCGTTGAGCAGGTCGGAGGCTTTGCCCTCCTTGCTGATCCGACCGGTCTCCAGTACATAGGCACGGTCTGCAATGGCCAGGGCACGCTTGGCATTCTGTTCCACCAGCAGCACCGTGGTACCGGCGGCAGAGACCTTCTCGATGATCTTAAACACTTCACCCACAAACAGGGGAGACAGGCCCATGGAGGGCTCATCCAACAGCAGGATACGGGGCTTACTCATCATGGCACGACCCATGGCAAGCATCTGCTGCTCACCGCCGGACAGGGTACCGGCAGCCTGATTCTTGCGCTCTTCCAAACGGGGGAACCAGTCATAAACCTCCTTCAGCGAGGCCGCAATCTCCGATGCGGGTCGGGTGTAGGCACCCATGCGCAGGTTCTCCGCCACGGTCAGACCGGCAAAGACACGTCGGCCCTCGGGCACATGACCCATGCCCAGCTTCACGATAGTGTGGCCGGGCTTTTTGGTAATATCCTTCCCCTCAAAGACTACGCTGCCTGTCTTGGCGGTCAGCAGACCGGAGACCGTGTGCAGGGTGGTGGTCTTACCGGCGCCGTTGGCACCGATGAGTGCCACGACCTCGCCCTCATTGACCTGGAAGGAAACATCGTGCAGCGCATGGATCAGACCGTAGTAAACATTGATTCCGCTTACTTCCAGCATTGCCATATGGTGTTCCCTCCTTAATCGCCCAGATAGGCGGTGATGACTTCGGGGTTGCTGAGCACCTCAGAGGGGGTGCCTTCCGCCAGCAGACGGCCGAAGTTGAGCACGTAAAGGTACTCGCAGATGCCGGACACCAGCTTCATGTCATGCTCGATGAGCAGCACCGTCACGTCAAATTTCTTGCGCACCAGCTCGATGGTCTCCATGAGCTCGGCAGTCTCGTTGGGATTCATGCCGGCTGCAGGCTCATCCAGCAGCAGCAGTGTCGGCTCGGTGGCCAAAGCACGGGCGATCTCCAACTTGCGCTGCTTGCCGTAGGGCAGGTTGGCCGCCTTGACATCCCACTGGCCGTCCAGATCAAAGACCTTGAGGATCTCCATGGCCTTCTGATCCATCATTTTTTCCTTCTTGCGGTAGCGGCCCAGATGGACGATGGTCTCCACCAGAGAATACTTCACATCGTTGTGAAAGCCCAGCTTGACGTTATCCAGCACGGACAGCTTGCCAAACAGGCGGATGTTCTGGAAGGTACGGGCAATGCCCATCTTGCAGATCTCAAAGGGCTTCTTGCCCACCACATTCTGGCCGTCCAGACGGATACCGCCGTCAGTGGGGCGGTAGACGCCGGTGAGCATGTTGAACACGGTGGTCTTCCCGGCACCGTTGGGGCCGATCATGCCCACCAGGGCACCCTTTTCGATCTTCATATTCAGCTCGTCAACGGCGCGCAGACCGCCGAAGGAGATGCCCAGATCGGTTACTTCCAGCAAAGCCATTCAGTCCACCCCGCCTTCCGTCTTAACTTCGTTTTCGGACTTTCGTCCCTTAAGCCCACGCAGACGCTCCACCAACATGCTCTTGAGCTTGGAATTGTTGAAGATCATCAGCACAATGAGCAGGATGGCATAAATCAGCATACGGTAAGCATTCAGGTCACGCAGCAGTTCGGGCAGCAGAGTAAGCAGCGTGGCAGAAAGCATGCTGCCCCAGATATTGCCCAGACCGCCCAGCACCACAAAGACCAGCACCAGAATGGACAGGTTGAAGTCGTACTTCTTGGCCTCGATGACCGTCTGGCTTGCGCCGTACAGCGCACCGGCCATACCGGCAAGGCTGGCGGAGATGACAAAGGCCAGCAGTCTGTATCGGGTGGTGGAGATGCCGATGGAGTCGGCTGCGATCTTGTTGTCGCGCACGGCCATGATGGCGCGGCCGTGGCGGCTGTTGATAAGGTTGAGCACCACAAACAGGGTGAACAGCACCGGGATCACGCCGGCACCGAAGGTAGCGATACGCTGACCGGACATGGCTCCGGAGGGAATGCCGCTGGGGCCGTCAATGATAAGCTTGCCGCCCTCTCCCAGCTCAAAGTCCTTTTTGATAATGTCAAAATGCAGGCCCTTGCCGTCTACGCCCAGATAGATGTTCTGGAACAGCACCTTGATGATCTCACAGAAAGCAAGGGTGACAATGGCCAGATAATCGCCCCGCAGACGCAACACGGGCAGACCCACCAGTACACCCACCAAGGCCGCAGCCACAGCTGCCACCACGATGGATACCGTCAGACGCAGGGGGGCGGAGGGGATGGCTTCGGTAAGCAGGATACTGGCGGTAACACCGGTGAAAGCACCCACACACATAAAGCCCGAATGGCCCAGAGACAGTTCTCCCAGAATGCCTACGGTCAGGTTCAGGGAGACGGCCATAACGATGTACACACAAATGGGAACCAGCTGGCCCTTCATAGCACGGGACAGGCTGCCGCCGGTGATCATTGCCTGGATCACAGGATATGCGATCAGCACAAGCGCAAAGGCGATGATGGAGTCCCGTCTGGTCTTCCACACCTTGGCCAGAGCGCCGGATTTCAGTGTCTTCATACCCTCACCTCAGACTTTCTCTCGGATGGGTTTGCCCAGCAGACCGGTGGGTTTGACCATC
>JAZOBP010000193.1:0-4775 GCA_045596065.1 Lawsonibacter sp.
CACGCTGACCGTCGGTCATGGCAAGGTAGGGGCGCACCTGGTCGGGCACGGGGTTGTCCATGTCGGCGTTCCAGCCGCCTGTGGAGTCGATGCCAAAGGCATCCACCGTCCAGCCGTGGCCCATGTCGTGGAACTGCATACCACGCTTGGCGATCTCCACCTCGCAGGCACGCTTCCACTGCAGGATGGTCTCGTTGGTCACGGTCTCCGGCTCACGGTTGGCCGCATTGTTGATGTGGCTGTAGTACCAATCGTAATAAATACGGGGGATGTCGAACTCCATCATGTACACATTCAGGCCGATCTTGGGTGAGAAGTCAATGGTCTCCATCATGGCCTGCTGACTCTCGGCGCCCTCGTTGCACTGGCCGCGGTAGCGGCAGTCAGCCATCTTGTGGTACTGCACAGGCTCAATGCCCTTGACGGGGATAAACTCGCCGTCGATGCCGGGGAACAGCCAGCGGCAGCCGTTGAGGGTCAGGTACTTGTAGACCGCCTGCAGGATGCTGCGGGGGTTGGAGCCGGCAATGATGCCGCCCTGCTCGTCCGCATCAATGTGCAGGATGTCGTCCAAAAACAGGTCCTTCGCCTCGCTGACATCAAGGCCAAAGTCCTGCATCAGGCCCAGACGGAAGCCGTCTCTGGCTTCGGGGGCGTAGGCAATGGTGATCTCGCCGCAGCGGGGCATCATCATGCGCAGATATTTTTTGAGCTCCTCGGCGGCAAAGTCCACCACAGGGTTTGAGGTGATCTTGTTAATCTGGTACATGGCAAATCCTCCTAGGCGCAGCGCGCCGGGTGTTTTTTGTTCCTCCCCATCATACAACACACAACCGGCAGTTGCAAGGGAAAAAGCCCATTTTTCGGGCAAATGACCCCAAAACGAAGGCCGCCCACCGGCCTTGACCGGTGGGCGGTTATAACCTGTTGTTTGTTTAGGACACAGCGCCGTCCTCAATCATCCGTTGGATGTCTTCCGGGCTGTAACCCAGACCGGCGAGCACCTGCGCCGTGTCTTCACCGGCCAGCGGCGCACCCTTTGCCTGAGGCAGGGGCTGGGAGGCCAACCGTGTGGGGGGGCAGGGCATCTTGCACACCTGACCGTTGTGGCAGGTATAGTCCTGAACAAAGTCGTTGACCAGTGCCTGCTCGTCCTTGGTGGCATCATTCATGTGGTTGAGAATGCCGCACACCACGTCGGCGGCCTTGAGCTGGGCCAGCCACTCAGCAGCAGGCTTTTTCAGGAAGGCACGCTCCAGAATGGGCATGACCTGTGCAGACTTGAGCTTCATGGCCTCCTGAGTGGTGATCTCCAGAGGTGCCATCTCCTCGGTGACGCCAAGGATCTCAAAGACGGGGGCGCGGTAGCGGTCATGATCCAAAATGGTGATGGTGAGCCATTCTCCGTCGGCGCACTTGTAGGCGGAGGAGAAGGGAGAGCACTGCGCACGCTGCTTGGGGTACTTAACCTGATACTTGTCCTGAGCCTGGATGACCATGCTGCCCATCATCCACATACCGGCGTTGAGCAGAGCGGCGGTGACCAGATCGCCCTTCCCGGTCTTTTCTCTCTGGTACAGAGCGGCCAGCACGCCGCCCAGCAGAGCCGTACCGGTAAAGGTGTCGCCTGCACCGGTGGGAGGATAGACGGGATAGCTGCCCTCCCCCTGAATGGACATGTCCAGCAGGAAGCCCGACCGGGTCCAGAAGGCCACGTTGTCAAAGCCGGGGTCGTTGGCGCCGGCGCCCTTTTCACCGTAGCCGGTGACGGTGGCGTAGATCAGCCGGGGGAACTTCTCCTTAAGAGCGTCGTAGTCCAGACCCAGCTTCTTCAAAGAGGCCATGCGGGTATTGGTCACAAACACATCCGCATCGGCCAGCAGCTCCATAAGCAGCTTGATGCCCGTCTCGTGCTTGATGTTCAGGCGGATGCTCTGCTTGCCGGCGTTGTAGATGTCGAAAACGGGGTTTTCTTCATCGGTGGTAAAGGTGCTGGCCTTGGCGGTGGCACGCCAGGGATCGCCCTTGAAGCTCTCGATCTTGATCACCTGTGCACCCATATCCGCCAGCATTCTGGCACAGACAGGGGCCGCCACAAAGGTGGACAGCTCCACGACTTTAATGCCCTCCAGCGTTCTGCGCTCGTTCATCCCGGTCACCTCGTAATCAGTCGTAGTCGTAGAAGCCCTTGCCGGACTTGCGCCCCAGACGGCCCTGCTCCACATAGCTCTTGAGCAGGTCGAGACCCACAGGCTTCTCACCGGTAGCCTCGTACTTGTTGTTGCGGATGGTGTAGGCCAGATCGATGCCGGTCAGATCCAGAAGGCGGAAGGGGCCCATGGGGTGGTTCAGTCCGCCGGTAACGCCCTTGTCCACGTCCTCCACAGTGGCATAGCCGTTCTCCACCAGATACATGGCCTCCTGATTGATGGCGTTGAGAATGCGGTTGACGATCATGCCCTCGATCTCCTTACGGATGAGCACGGGCTCCTTGCCCACGCTGCGGCAGAAGTCCAGCAGGGTCTGCATGGTGTCCTCGCTGGTGTGCTCGCCCACCTGCACCTCCACGGTCTTCATCACCAGAGCAGGGTTGAAGTAGTGGAGGTTGGCCAGCTTGGAGGGGTCCTTCACGCTGCCCACAAACTTGGAGGAGGGCATACGGCTGGAGTTGGTGCCCATGATGGCGTGGGCGGGAGCATGGGCAGCCACCTCGGCAAACACGGCATTCTTCACATCCTCACGCTCCACCACGGCCTCGATGACCAGATCGGCATCGGACACGGCGGCGGCGATGGTGTCCACCACGGCAAAGCGGGTCTCGGCGGCATCCACCTGCTCCTGGGTCATACGGCCCTTGGCCACACGGCCGGCCAGATAGTCCTCTTCCCACTCCACAACAGCCTGACGCACGGCGTCCATGCTGTCGGTGATCTTGACCTGATAGCCGCTGATGGCGGCGTTGAGTGCGATCTGACGGCCCATAAGTCCGCCGCCGATAACGGCTACGTTGCTGATCTTCATATTTAAGTCCCCCAATTACTATGTATGGTTTGTTCGCAGGCGTTTACCGCCTGTGCAAAAATAATTATAGACAATACTTTCTTCTTCGTCAAGGCGTTTTTATAACTTCAGACTAATTTCAGAAAATCATCTTATCCTTCTCCGTCTCCGTCAGCTGACGCTTGATAATTTGTGGAACTTTATGGTATAGTATTAGTCAGACCGGAAAGGAAGTGATGACCGTGAATCATGTACAGCTGCTGTGGGTGTCCCGCAGCCGACTGGCCTGTGAGGATGTGATCCGCGCCCACAGCCACGACTACTATCACCTGCTGTGCGTATACAGCGGTCAGCTCCTGTTTGCGTTGGGGGACACCGCCGAGACGCTGTCTGCCGGTGACATGGTCATTGTCCCCAAGGGCCAGATTCACCACTTCCGCAACCCCTGCCCCGACACCACCCACTACTATGAGATCAAGTTCACCGTACCGGGCACGTCCCTGGGCCAGACCATGCAGCAGTGCGGAGGTTTTATCCGTCAGGACGCCTTTGCCAGGCAGCTGGTGGAGCATATTGCCGACGAGTATCTCCATTGCAGGGCCCAGAAGGACAGCTCTGCCGCTGCCGCCCTCAACACCCTGATCTTCCACCTGACGGCAGACAGCCGTCTGATCGACGAGGGACAGCCGGAGATCATCGACACCACCGGCTACAGCGAGCTTGCCAAGACGGTCATCGACTATCTGTGCACCCACTACAGCCATAGCGTCACTCTGGACGAGGTCTCCGCCGGAGTCGGCTTTACCAAAAACTATATGTGCAACGCCTTTAAGCGCAACACCGGCATCACAATTTTGGAGTGCCTCAACCTCATCCGTATCCGCAAGGCCGCCGAGCTTATCGTATACAGCGACCTGTCTCTGGCTCAGGTGGCTCAACTGTGCGGCTATGTATCCGTCAGCCACTTCAACCGGGTCTTTGCCCACTATATCGGGCTGCCCCCCGGCCAGTGCCGCCGGGCCTACTCCGCCGATGTGGTGGTCAAGAGCGGGAAGGCACAGGCAAGCCCCGACTCCTTTATCTACAGCGTGCTGGCCGGCAAGAGCATCTCTCCGACCACCGTCAACACCTCAGACCTCAGTGCCCCCTAAGGGCCTTAACACTTAAATTACATAAGGATGTGAATCATATGCGTTTCCCTCTGCCTGCAAATAACCTCTACGGCAACGAGCCGGTCACCATCGACATTCCCGACAGCTGGGAGGTCCATGTCTGTCAATACGCCGGTGCCAACGCCCCTGCCATGACCACAGAGCAGATCGCCGCTGCCATCGCCGCCCCCGAGGGCTGCACACCCATCCGGGAGGGTGCCAGAGGTAAGCAGGATGCCATCATCATCATCGATGACATCTCCCGCCCCACCCCCTGCGGTGAGATCGCCAAGGCGGTCATCGCCGAGCTGGAACAGGCCGGCGTGCCCCGGGACAGCATCCGCTTTTTGTGCGCCGTGGGCACCCACCGCGCCATGTCCCGTGAGGACTTCGTGCGCAAGCTGGGCGAGGATCTGGTGCAGGAGTTCCGCTGCTACAGCCACAACCCCTTCTTCAACAACCTGCCCGTAGGCACCACCACCGGCGGCATCACCATGGAGCTCAACGGTGACGCCGTGCGTGCCGGCTACAAGATCGCCATCGGCAACGCCGTTCCCCACGGCAACGTGGGCATCGCCGGCGGCCCCAAGACCATCCTGCCGGGCATTGCCTCCTTCGAGTCCA
>JAZOBP010000194.1:0-2232 GCA_045596065.1 Lawsonibacter sp.
TTCTTTCTTCACAACCCCTCCGTCCTCGCTTCGCTCGGCCACCTCCCCTTACACAGGGGAGGCTTTCCGCTGCGGCGGAACTACTCATAGGCATAGCCTTTTTTGAACCATGGGCATAGCCCATGGTTTTCGTTATACAAATAACGGCAAAAAGCCCCGAAGCGGCACAAACTTCGGGGCTTTTTGCACATTCAATTGGAAGTAAGTAAGGAAGTTAGTTATCGCTAACTTATCTGTAGTATACCAGACCCTCCCCTGCCTGTCAAGCGGTATTTTCAAAAAATCGGCGGTGGATGCCCCACCGCCGATTTGTTATTGCTCTTCCTGTTTGGCAAGGGCCACCAGAGCGCTGGTACCCAGACGGGATGCGCCCAGCTCCAGATAAGCCCGGGCATCCTCCCAGGTGCGGATGCCGCCGGCCGCTTTGACCTGCACATGGGGGGCGACCGTGGCACGGAACAGCGCCACGTCCACCAAGGTAGCGCCGCCGGTGGAAAAACCGGTAGAGGTCTTGATAAAGTCAGCTCCGGCTTCGGAGACGGCGTGGCAGGCCGCCACTTTCTCCTCCTGCGTCAGCTGGCAGGCCTCTACGATGACCTTGAGCACACGGCCCTTGCAGGAGGCCTTGACCGCACGGATCTCCTCGGTCACACCGGCCCAGTCGCCCTGCTTGACCATGCCCAGATTGATGACCATGTCGATCTCCTCAGCACCGTCACGCACGGCACGCTCGGCCTCAAACACCTTGACGCTGGTGGCATTGTAGCCGTTGGGGAAGCCAATGACGGTGCATACCTTCAGCCGGCCGGCCACATAGTCACTGGCCTGCTTGACATAGCTGGGGGGAATGCACACGCTGGCGGTCTGAAAGCGCATACCCTCATCACACAGGGTGCGGATCTGCTCCCACGTGGCGGTGGTGGCAAGCAGAGTGTGGTCAACATGGGCGAGAATATCTTGATGCGTCATGGCGGAAGCCTCCCGTCTGTATGGCTGTTTCTGTATAAACACTACGCCAGATATTGTAACAAATTTCTTTTTCCCTTGCAACAAAAAAATGAGACAGCGCAAGACGTTGCGCTGTCTCATTTCTTATGCTTACAGGTTGGCCTTCAGCTGGTCGATACGCTCGGTCTTTTCCCAGGGCAGGTCCAGATCGGTGCGGCCGAAGTGGCCGTAGGCAGCGGTCTGGCGGTAGATGGGACGGCGCAGATCCAGATCCCGGATGATGGCGGCGGGACGCAGATCGAAGGTCTTGTTCACCGCAGCCTCCAGAGCCTCATCGCTGACGGTGCCGGTGCCGAAGGTGTCCACACGCACGCTGACGGGCCGGGCTACGCCGATGGCGTAGGCCAGCTGAACCTGACAGCGTCTGGCAAGACCGGCGGACACCACGTGCTTGGCTACCCAGCGGGCAGCGTAGGCAGCGGAGCGGTCCACCTTGGTGGGGTCCTTGCCGGAGAAGGCACCGCCGCCGTGAGGGGCGCTGCCGCCATAGGTGTCCACGATGATCTTACGGCCGGTGAGGCCGGAGTCGCCCTGAGGGCCGCCGATGACAAAGCGGCCGGTGGGATTGACGTAGATCTTGGTGTCGGCGTCCATGAGGTTGGCGGGGATGATGGGCTTGATGACAAGCTCGGTCATGTCCCTGCGGATCTGCTCCAGCTCCACGTCGGGGCTGTGCTGGGTAGAGACCACCACGGCGTCCACACGCACGGGTTTGTTGTCCTCATCATACTCTACGGTCACCTGAGTCTTGCCGTCGGGACGCAGGTAGTCCACCTTGCCCTCCTTGCGGATGGCGGTGAGCTGCATGGCAAGGTGCTGTGCCAGAGACAGGGGCAGGGGCATCAGCTCCTCGGTCTCGTCGCAGGCGTAGCCGAACATCATGCCCTGATCGCCGGCGCCGTTGTCCAGACCGTCGTCCTGCTTGCCCTCCTTGGCCTCCAGACACTTATCCACGCCCATGGCGATGTCGCCGGACTGCTCGTCAATGGAGGTGATGACCGCACAGGTGTCGCAGTCGAAGCCAAACTTGGCCCGGTCGTAGCCGATCTCACGGACTACCTCACGCACGGTCTTGGGGATGTCCACATAGCAGCTGGTGGTGATCTCGCCCATAACATGGACCAGACCGGTGGTCACCGTGGTCCCACAGGCCACACGGGCCTGAGGGTCCTGAGCCAGAATGGCGTCCAGCACCGCATCGGAGATCTGGTCACAGATCTTGTC
>JAZOBP010000195.1:0-3017 GCA_045596065.1 Lawsonibacter sp.
GTCTCGACAACGTTGTCAATTCCGACTTTGTCCGCGTCAGCTACACCGAGGCGGTCAAGCTCCTGCAGGAGAGCGGCGCAGAGTTCAAGTATCCCGTCAACTGGGGCGACGACCTGCAGACCGAGCACGAGCGCTACCTCACCGAGCAGGTGTACAAGCGCCCCGTTTTTGTCACCGACTACCCCAAGGAGATCAAAGCCTTCTATATGCGTCAGAACGACGACGGCAAGACCGTGGCCGCTGCCGACTGTCTGGTGCCCGGCGTTGGCGAGCTCATTGGCGGCTCTCAGCGTGAGGAGCGCATCGACATTCTGGAGGCCCGCATCAAGGAGCTGGGCATGGATCCCGAGGACTACTGGTGGTACTGCGATCTGCGCCGCTACGGCTCCTGCCGCCACGCCGGCTACGGCATGGGCTTTGAGCGTATGGTCATGTACCTGACCGGCATCAGCAACATCCGTGACGTAGAGCTGCACCCCCGCACCGTGGGCAACGCAGAGTTTTAATAACAGGCAAAGGCCGCATGGACAACCATGCGCC
The DNA here is from genome assembly GCA_045596065.1 of Lawsonibacter sp. GTDB lineage: Bacteria > Bacillota > Clostridia > Oscillospirales > Oscillospiraceae > Lawsonibacter. The sequence continues at coordinate 541 of JAZOBP010000195.1, forward strand.
CTTTTTTACAGTAAGGCTATCGCTTGCATCCCGGTCTCCCCTATGCTACAATCAAAATAAAAATCAACCCCATCAACAGGAGGTCATCCTATGGATCTTGGATTGAAGAATAAAGTCGCCGTCGTTACCGGCGGCACGCTGGGCATCGGCCTTGCCACCGCCCTGGTACTGGCCCGTGAGGGCGTGCAAGTGGTGGTCTGCGGCCGCAGTCAGGACAAGCTGGACGCCGCCCTTGCCCGTGCCAGACAGCAGGGTCTTGAGCTGGACGGCATGACTGCCGACGTCACCGACGAGGCCTCCTTCGATGCCTTTGCCCAGTGGGTGCAGAACAAGTACGGACGGGTGGATATTCTGGTCAACAACGCCGGCCGTGGCTCCCCCGGTGCCGCCCTGAGTCTGGAAAAGGACGTATGGCAAAACGTGCTGGACACCAATCTGACCAGCGTGTGGAACTGCTCCAAGACCCTCTCCCCCCTTATGAAGCAAAGCGGCGGAGGCGTGATCATCAACGTGTCCTCCCTCAGTGGCCGTATCGCCTTTACCCATCAGGGTGCCTACCCCGTGGCCAAGGCCGGTGTCAACGCCCTCACCCGTGTCATGGCCAGTGAGCTGGCTGCCGACCATATCCGTGTGGTGGCGGTGGCCCCCGGCTTTACCGAGACGGAGATGCTCAAAAACAAGTACGGCGACACCTCCTTCCTCACGGATACCACGATCCTCCACCGGCTGGCAAAGCCTGAGGAGGTTGGTCAGCTCATTGCCTTTTTGGCCTCCGATCTGGCCGGTTATATCACCGCAGAGGTGATCGAGATCTCCGGCGGTGCTTTTCAAGTACGGGATCCCGGCTGGTCCTGGGACCGAAAATAACAGCAAAAAACTCCATTGGTCTGACGACCAATGGAGTTTTTTTACGTCTGATATTTATAGGGGTGCAGCTGCACACAGGTGTTGAACCGGGCCGGAGAGTGTCAGGCCCAGCTCTGCCGCCAGTGCCTCGTAGGCAGCGCAGTCTCCGGAGGTATAGACCTGCAGGCTGCCACCCTTGGTATTGAATGCGTTGTTGGCCGCCAAACAGGCCCGCAGCTGCTCCACCTGGCTTTCTGCCGGGTCAATGACGGTAGTAAACTGAGGATACTCCCGTTCAATGATGTCCCGGGCCAGAGGGTGGTGCGTACAGCCCAGCACCAGCGTGTCCATGTCGGGATGTGCCGCAGCCATTTGGCCCAGAGATGCCTGCAGCTCCGCCACAAGCGCCTCATCGTCGGCGTGCTTTTCCACCAGAGCGGCCAGATTGACACTGCCCTGATGGTACACCTTGATATGGGGGGCAGCGGCGTTGATCAGCTTAGCGTAAATCCCCGTCTGGGCGGTAAAGCAGGTGGACAGCACCCCCACCTGCGCCGGATTGTGGGCTGCCACCACATCGGCCCCGGCCCGTACAATACTGAAAATTGGAAAATCGTAGCCGGTGAACGCATCAATCAGGGCGGAGATGGTATTGCAGGCAATCAAAGCAGCCTTGACCTGCCTGGATGCCATAAAATCCAAAATCTGGCGCACCAGATGAATGATATCCTCCCGACTGCGGTTGCCGTAGGGGGCGTTTTGGGAGTCACCGTAGTAGACGATATCTTCTCCGGGCAGCTGTTTCTGCAGCACTCGGGCCACGGTGAAGCCGCCCACACCGCTGTCAAACACGCCGATGGGTGCATTTGCATTCATAGCAGTACCTCTCGCTTTCTCCATACAGACATTTGCCGGCCTATTATAACACCCGGACAAATTGTCTGTCAATCTCTGCCAAGCCTGACCGCCACGGGCTTTTGGATAACCAGGCTGTCCGGTTTGACGGCGCAGTCCATGGCGATCACATGCACCCCGGCCTTGTCTGCCCGACGCAGAGCCTCCCCAAAAGCCGGGTGGGTGACATCGTTGGGCTCAAGCCATTTGATGTCGGTCATTTGGATGACAAAGCAGACCCAGCACTCGTATCCCTGCTCACGGGCCCGGATCAGCTCCTCCAGATGCTTGACCCCTCGCAGGGTTGGTGCATCCGGAAAGCAGGCCACCCCGTCCTGTTCCAGTGTAACCCCTTTGACTTCTATAAAATGTCTCTTTCCGCCGGCCTGCGCATAAAAATCAAAGCGTGAGTCTCCAAAGCGCACCTCCGGCCGAACCAGCGTGGTGTCAGGCAAAAACCCGCCCCCTCTGACCCACTCACCAAACACCTTGTTAGGTGCTTGAGAGTCCATGTTGATCAGTCGCCTGCCCTTTTCCACCGCCACCAGATCCCACGCCGTCCTGCGGTTGGGATCGTTATTCCCTTCCAGATATACGGCTGCACCCGGTGTGAGCAGTTCCCGACAGCGGCCGGTGTTCTTCACATGGGCGATCTGCTCCCGGCCCTCGATCTCCACATGGGCAATAAAGCGGTTGGGCCGGGCTATAAAACGCCCGGGCACAATATTGCTATAGCG
>JAZOBP010000196.1:0-2854 GCA_045596065.1 Lawsonibacter sp.
TGCCTTTGGCAAGAGCTACAGCAACCACGAGGATATCCAGCACTTTGACGATAAGTATGCCGCAGGTACGAAGAGCACCATCGACGGCTACACCGCCGGCTCCAATGCTCCCGAGGGCACTTATGTGATCTATGAGGGCAAGCTGGTTTCTTACATGAAGCCGGTCTCTCAGTTTGCCGGCTACGTTGTGGAGCGCAATACTTATCCCGGCGGCGAGAGCATCTACATCTCCGGCACCAATAACGAAAGCCCCATCCCCAACAGCGAGGACGAGGATCTTGTCCGTGAGTACAAGTCCCTTGCCTCCGGCGACTTTGTTACCTACGTCATGGCCCAGGGTATCTATGTCCTTCGGGCTGTTGATCCCATCCCCGGTGTGATCTCCCGGATTGGCACCCACGAGGATGGCCGTCCTGTCATCACCCAAAACGGCGCAGAATTTGTGGAGTTTAAGGGCGACCGCACCGGTCTTACCGGCAAGCTCAGCACAAACATTAACGCCCTGACCGTGGGTGAAAGCTACGAGCTGTATGTGACCCAGGACGATGAGTTTATCGGCTGGAAGAAGGCGGCCGACTCCGCCTCCGGTCTGGATAACATCCTCTATTGCCAGGGGATTCTTGCCATCAGCCAGAAGGACAACTACGGCAAGAATGTCATTAACTACAAGGCCCGCTGTGTGGACATGAACGGCGCAGAGGTGTTGGTCCTTGTGGGTATGGCTCTGGACAATAACAACAACAAGCAGCTGGACGACGGAGAAACGGCACTGGGCAGCACCGTTACCGGTGCCCATACCGGCTTCTTCACCGTGGAGGACAGCTCTGACAGAGAGGCTAAAAAAGAGGGCATCAAGACCCTGGTGCCCGTGTCCAGCGCTTATAACGGGCAGGAGAGCAGCGTCTTTGCCATCAAGAGTTTGACAAGTAATAATAAGGATTTCAATGGCAACGGCTGGGTGCCTTTCTATAATACCACAGCAGGTATTGAGGCTTTTGCCACCAATAGCTCCAAATACATCTTCCTGGGCAGCGAGCTTAACGACGATGAGTTTGATGCTGAGGTGGTGTCCAAGGTCTCCGCTCTTGATCAAACGACCACGACATATGATATGCTGGTCACCCGCGGTCCCAACGGCGCCTCCAATCTGATCTGCGTGTTGGTGATCTATAAGACTGCAGAGGGCACCAGTCAGACCGTCTACCTGTCCGAACAGCAGCTGGCCGGTGTATCCCGCAACGCCGACGGCTTTGAGTACGAGGCCTATGTGGGCGACACCGGCAAGACCATTACCATCAATGCTGAGAAGTCTCTGGCTGAGAATGCGGCTCCCGGTTTCTACAAGGCGATGACGGATCGGGATGGTATCACCACCCTCACATCCTTTGGACACAATGCCAGTACCGGTGTGGATATGGATATTCTGCGTCAAAATATGGGCATTTTGGGTCTTGCTCAGGGGCGCAATCTGATCTGCTACAATGTAAGCGATGGCGTAAATGACGGCAACTCCGGTCTGGGTACCCAGTCCGCCGGCGCCATGGTAGTCGTTGATGTTCGTACCGAGGAGGAGGTAGAAGCCTCCCAGACCGGACGGCTCACCAGCTCTGCCCAGATGTTTGATTTGATGGAGCGTGACCCGTCCCGTGTGGTCATTGCCGATTTGTATGTCTCTCAGAGTGCCAGCAGCAACCCCGTGGTAGATGCGATCTACGTTAAGAAAATCGTCCGTGGCACTCCCGGTCTGGGCACGGTGATCTACAGCGCCGCTGCCCCTGATCCCTCGGCCGAAACGGGCAAGATGATCGTTGTTAAGAACAATGCCGGTACCGATATGGGCCGTGTGATGCAAGACGTGCCTTACAGCAATATTATTGGTGATGTGGGCATGGAGGGCTTCTTTACCTACTGCGTCAACGCCAGCGGCGGTATGTCGCTGGAACGCCTGACGTTGGAAAATGCAACCGCTGGTCTTTATGGTATGCATAATCAGGTCACTGCCATTGATGTTGAGGCGGGGACCATGTCTACCCGGAATATCCATATCTGTGATGCCGGATGCTGTCATGACAATGAGGCGCCCCTTGGTGAGCTGACTATTACCGAGGAAACTCAGGTGTTTGATGCTCGGGGCAATGCAATGGATTTGGATAAGCTGGCGGCTATGTTTGATTTAACAAATAAAAAGCCTGTTATCAATTATTACTGTTCCGGTGTCAACGGCGCCAGAACCGTAGACCTGATTTTTGTTGTTGACCAGCTGGCTCAGGGATTGGAGCTCCACGATCACAACTGTGATATCGACCATGGCTCCGACAGCACCGTCTGGCTGCCCCTGTCCTCCATTACCGATACAATGACTGCAACAACGGCTTTGAAGTCCGGTAACTATTATCTGGATAAGGATATTACCTTGAAAGAAAACTGCTACCTCTACACCTACGGCGGTGCTACGGTTAATCTGTGTCTTAACGGCAAGGAGCTTCGTGGTGCCGATGGCAAGGAGTATATTCTCAATGCGAAGGGCGATAGCTCCGTGCTGAACATCTGCGACTGCTCCACCGAAAAGTCCGGCACCATCGGTCAGGACTGGAGGGGTGTGGGCGAAATGAATTCCCGCGCCGCCATCCTGATCAACGGCAACAACTGTCAGGTCAACCTCTACGCCGGCTCCATCACCGGTATCCAGAAGGCCGGTTCTGTCGTCTATGTCAAGGCTGGAAACGAGTTCAACATGTACGGCGGCTTCATTACGGGCAACAATGTCGACTCCGCCGGTGCGGTCCATGTACTGGGCACCTTCAATATTACCGGCGGTCAGATCAAGGACAATACGGTTGCAGGGGACAAGCAG
>JAZOBP010000197.1:0-13248 GCA_045596065.1 Lawsonibacter sp.
GAGCTTATGGGCAAACAACCGCAGGGCATTGTCCCGGAGGATGTTGACCTTGTCCTCATCGGAGATAAGCGCATAGTCGATCCGTCCCCGCTGGAAGCCGGCGGCATAGGTGTCCGTGCCAAAGAGGATGCGCTCCGAGCCCACCCGCTCTACGGTGTACTCTATGACGGCGTTGCGGGAGCTGTTGATGCCCGAGGTGTCCACATACACGTTGCCGTGTCTGGCGTACTCGATGGCGTCCACATAGGCCTTGCCCCCCAGATGGGCCATGATAAAGGTCACATCCGGGTACTTGTCGGCGTAGGGCAGGATGCGGTCGGCATCGTCCACAGTGGCATGGATCTGGACAATGGCCTTTTGCTGTGCGGCAAAGGAGAACAGGGCGTCTCCAAACTCCTCCCAGTCATACTTGTGGGACAGAGGATGGAGCTTGATGCCCACACACTTGGGGGTGCTGAGCATCCGCTCGGCCTGCTCAAAGGTACGCTCGTTCCGGGGGTCTACCACCACCCACTGGTAGAGATCGTCTACCTGCCCGACCAGGTCGGCCAGATACTCGTTTTCCTCAAAGACATACATGGGCGAGGTGACCGAAGCAAAGGTGGAGCACAGCATCCGGTCAATGCCAGCAGCCTGATTGACCTTGCGCAGCCAGTCCAGCCTGGCGCTGAATACGGGCAGCTTTTCTGACTGGGAGTCTCCGGGAGCGCCGTGGTTGATGTGGGTGTGAGAATCAATGGCGACGATTTTCTTTACGTCCATGAGGCAGCATCCTTTCTGTCCTTACAGCTCCGGCTTAAAGGCAGGCATCAGCTGCAGCTTAAAGAGGTTGTTGCGGTGCTTGGTGTCAATACGCTCTTTCTTGGCTGCGTCGTGGATGACCCCAGTGCGGATATACACATCCAGCTCAGCATAGGTAAAGCCCAGATTTTCTTCGTCTGTTTTGCCGCACAGACCGTCAATGGGCACCTTATCCACCAGGTCCCGGGACAGGCCCAGCTCATAGCCGATGGCCTTGACCTCGGTGACGGTGAGGTTGCTCAGAGGGGAAAAGTCGCCGGCAGCATCACCGTAGCGGGTAGAGTAGCCCACCCAGTCCTCGGAGAGGTTGCAGGTGTTGACCACACGACCGTTCATGGACTGGCTGACGGCATAGAGGGTGGACATACGGATACGGGGGGGCAGGTTGGTGCGGGCCTGCTCCGACAGGGCCACCTCCTGAGGGATGGCCGCCACCAGAGCGTCCACCGCCCCGGCAATATTGACCTCCACATGACGGATCCCCAGCTCGTTCACCAGCTTGTAGGCCATGTCAATATCGTGCTGCTCGCCCTTGGGCATGAGCACGCCGATGACCCTCTCCTTGCCCAGCGCCTCCACGCACAGGGCGGCGGCAATGGAGCTGTCCTTGCCGCCGGAAATGCCGACAACTGCATTGCAGCCCTTGCCGTTGGCCTCAAAAAAGTCACGGATCCATTGCACACACTGATCCTTTACCTTGCGTGCATCAAACATGGTAACGCACCTCCGCACAACAGTTTACTTGCTACTATCTTACCACCTTTGCCCAAGGTTGCAAGGGGCAATTCAAGAAAAACGAGGGAAATGCCCATGCATTTCCCTCGTTTTCTAAATCAGTTTACAGCGGCTTCCTGTTCGGTCTGCTGCTCCTGCTGAGCAATGCGTGCCAACTCCTCTTCCTCCAGAACACGGTAGGCCACCTTGCCCACCAGTGTCTTGGGCATATCCTCCCGGAACTCGATGTCATAGGGCATAGCATATTTGGCCACATGCCTGGCACAGTGGGCCAGCAGGGTCTGCTTGACCTCATCACTGGGTTCCACGCCGCCGGCCAGCTTGACAAAGGCCATGACCTTCTGCATCTTGTAGGCGTCGGGGATGCCGATGACGCAGCTCATCTGCACAGATTCGTGGGCATCCAGAATGTTTTCGATCTGGGCAGGATAGACGTTGTAGCCGGAGGTAATGATCATGCGCTTGGCTCTGCCCTTAAAGTAGACAAAGCCCTGATCGTCCATAACACCCAGGTCGCCGGTATGCACCCAGGTCAGCCCGTCGTCGTGACGGCGCAGAGTCTTGGCGGTCTCCTCGGGATGATGCATATACTCCTTCATCACCGTGGGGCCAGCCAGCACGATCTCACCCTCCTGCCCGTAGGGCAGCTCTTCCTGCGTGTCAGGGGTGACGATCTTGATGTAGGTGTCGGGGAAGGGCAGGCCGATGGAGCCCTCCTTATACATATGGGTGGGAGTCAGGCAGCAGGCGGTCACCGTCTCGGTGGTACCGTAGCCCTCACGCACCTGAATGGTAGCCCTGTGGTCGTAAAGGAACTTGTCAAACTTTTTCTTCAGCTCCACCGACAGGCTGTCACCGCCGGAGAACACGCCCTTCAGACAACTGAGATCCTTGCCCTTCATGTCGGGCAGCCGCAGCAGTGCCTCATACAGGGTGGGTACACCGGCAATGAAGTTGCACCGGTGCTTGACCAGATCCCTGGCGTAGCTCTTGGGGGTAAACCGGGGCACCAGAATGCATCGGCCGCCGTTGATGAGCATGGTATGGATGCACACGCCCAGACCGAAGCCGTGGAAGATGGGCATGGCCGCCAGCATCTTGTCCCCGGGGCGGAACATGGGGTTGGCCGCCACCACCTGCTGGCCCAGGGCGTTGAAGTTGCGGTTGGTCAGCACGATGCCCTTGGTGGTACCGGTGGTGCCGCCGGAATAGAGAATGACAGCGGGATCCTCGCTTTTGCGCTCCACCTTGTAGTTGTAGAAGCAGCATTTGCTCAGGCGGAGAAAGTCCTTCCACATAATGACCGGGGCGTCCTCGGGGATCTTTTCGATCTTGCGGCCCTCGGTGAGCATGTAGCCGGCCTTGAGGGGCTTGGACAGTTCGTCCTTGATACGGGCAATGATGAGATTGACCACCTTGGTATTTTTGCGTACCCGCTCAAACTTGTGGTAGAACTGATCCAGCGTGATGGCGGTGACGCTCTCAGACTCGTTGAGGTAGAATTCGATTTCCTTCTCCGCCGAAAGGGGATGGATCATGTTGCCGATACCACCCACCACGTTGACGGCGTAGAACATGATCACAGACTGAGGGCAGTTGGGCATGGCGATGGTCACCTTGTCGCCGGTGCGCACGCCAATGGTGCGCAGGGCCTTGGCGCACTCGCGGATCTTCTCCACCAGCTGGCGGTAGGTAGTGGGCTTGCCCATAAAGTCAAAGGCCACGTTGTTTGGGTACTGTTCGGCAATGGCCTCCAGAGCCTCAAACATGGTACCTTCAAAATAATCAAGATGCATGGGCACATCGCCCATGTTCTGCTTCCAGGGAGTTTTGGCCGTAACGGTCTGCATATCAGTACTCCACCTCTTCCTTCAGGGGTTTGTCCAGCAGTTCGGGGTTTGCCAGCAGGGTGCGCAGCAGCTGCACCGTGCGGGAGTAATAGTAACCGTCGGCAATGCGCTCGTCAATGATCAGACCGATGTCCACGCTGTCCTTCATCTCCACCGTACCGTCCTCATGGAAGAAAGGGGCCTTTTTGGCCTCTCCGATGGTACAGAATACTGAGGTAGTGCCCCAGTTGGCCAGATGATGATAGCCGGCCTTGAGCTTGATGGAGCCAAGGTTGCTCAAAACCACTGAGCACTGGTAGGGATCGGTGCCGATCAGGGCTTTGGGCAGCCAGCCCCGGCGATCCAGCCAGCGGGCCATGCAGCCCACAAACCGGCGTACAAAACCGGGCAGACTCTGCACCACATTCATGGCGTTGGTGCTGGTGTCCACCCCGTCGCTGCGGCAGAACGACACCTGACGGAAAATGGCATCGTGAATATCGTCAATGGTCTCCTCACCCTTGACCCGAAGCTGGGCCAGTGCCTCTGCTCCGTCATCGGTAAATATCTTCTTTACGGTGAAGGCGGCGGAGATCTCATTGCGCATGTACATGGTATTGTTGATGATAAAACGGTTCATCTTGGGGCGCAGGGTCAGCACCTTGAGCACCGCCGTGACGATGACCTGAAACAGATTGTATTTATACTCGGGGTCGTCGGCGTGTTTCTTCTCCAGATAGGCATTGATGGCGGACAGATCGATCCGTTCAGAGATAAAGGCCTCGTTATCACAGCGATTGGGGAATATCAGGGGCATGATGACGTGCATGGAATGGATCTTTCTGAGTTTGACACCGTCTCTGCGGTCTCCGAATTTCTTTCCCATGATGCTTCACTTCCTCTTATTTCTCTTCTGCCTGTGTGCCAAAACACACTCCTGTTGATTATACAATGTTTTGCTCCCTATAACAAGTCCCTGTCGCTTTTTGGCAAAAAACATTTCAAAAAAACCGCCGGATAACCGGCGGTTTTTAATAAATTCAGGCCTCTGCCTGACGTTTGTAGTCGGCATAGGAGCCGTATTCCTCCCAGGCAAGCTCGCCCTGTTCCACATAGAGGATCTGGAGTCGGTCAAAGGCATGGAAGGTCTTAACGTCATCCCGAAGGAAATAGACGTTTACCGGGGATTTCACAAGATTATGGATGCGATACTTCCGCTGGCCCACGGGCCACAGAGCATAGTCGGCTGCGATCAGGTCATAGAGCTCCGCCGTGCCGCCGCCGCCCAGACCGTGGTGGGCTACCTGTACGATATCACTTTTCAGATATGTGCCGTATATTTCACGAATGGCGCCGTTATTGAATGTATAGCTCGGATATCGCTCATTGCCCGGAAAATCGGCATGGTCACCCAGAAACATATAGCGCTTGCCGTCCAGTTCCAGACGGGTGACCAGCGTGGAAGCATTCAGGTTACCGGGGGCTGCGGGTGCGTTCAGGCTGGGTTCAAAGAGCACCTCCAGCCTGGCGTTGCGGAAATACAGGTCGGTGCCCACGTGAACACGCATGACCCTTGCCCCGGCAAATTTCTTCGTCTGGTTTAAAATATGGTCCTGATACCTGGTATCCTCCTCTGTCTCGTCGGAGCCAAAATTCAGAACGATCGATTCCACCTTGACCTTGTCCGTATAACCCTCGGCATACAAGTCAAATACGCCGGTATGGTCAGGGTGTGCATGGGTCAGCACCCATGCCGCAATGATGATGGGGTGGTCGTCCGGCGTTTGTGCCCGAAGCACCGTATACAGGCGATCTGCATAATCCTCCCATGGCATACCGCCGTCATAGACGATAAAGCTGCCGTCACAAAGACGAATCACATAGCACATACTGACGCCGTCACCGGGCTCCAAATCATCCCCCGGCTTATCGTCAAAACAGCCCAGACCGATCTGAGTGACCTGAGAGCGGCAACGAGTGGGATAGCCCTCCTCCTTCATGCCGGAGATCACAGCAGTGTCAGCGGACTCTGCGATCACACGCAGGCTGTCCGCCCTGCCGGGCACATAGGCCACCATAAGTACCTTTTCACCGTTTCCGAGCTGCCAAAACACGTTGCTCCCCTTGCGATCAACGGACAGCAGCCGGTATCCGGCCGCCTCCAATGTGTCAACATAGCCCTTGGCATCCGCCTGCGCCGCACAGCGTGCAAGCATCTGCCACACGCCGTAGCCGCAGTCAAAGGCGCCTGTGATCGCTCCATTTTTATAGGCCGGCAAATCGGCCAGCAGGGGCGACTGCTCCACAAGATACACTTGCTTACGGTTTCCATTCATGATATCGGCCTCCATCGATACGCAAAACACAGACCATTGCAAATTCTTCTTCAACGTCATAAATGGGCTGGATCCTGTGTGGACCCAACCCATTTATATAATCCGGATTATGTAAATCAGCCGTTAGCAGCGTCCAGAGCCTCACGGTCGGCGCGGTCAGCGGAATGCACCAGAGCCTTGGCAACGGCGGTCAGCACATAGGCGTCCAGAGCGGCAAACAGGAACAGCACCCAGAAAGCGCTGATGGAGCCAACACCCACGATGACGATGGAGCGAACCAGGAACACCGCAGGAATGACCAGCAGGCCGTAGCACACACAGGACAGGGCGGTGCGCTTCTTGGCAACGGCGGTCTCCAGAGTGGGGGTCAGCTTCTTGGCACCGAGAACAACCAGAGGCGTGACCAGGACCAAACCGACGACCATGGCAATGGGCCAGATGATCTCGCCGCCAAACAGGTTGGTCAGCCAGGCAACAAAATCCATCTCGAGGAAGTTGGGCACGCCGGCCATAGCCAACAGCGCACCAACCAGGGAAAGCACGAACATAAACAGAACACCGATCATTTTTTGCATCTCCTTTTGAGTTTAGGCTTTACGCATCGCATAACAGTCATACAAGACATACTGTCAGCACGTTTAGATTACTATAACACATGCGCTCACACAATTCAAGTGTTTTTTCCATTCTTCTCCTCTCCTCACAGCTCGTTCCCCTCCCCGGAGAAGCCGTCTTTTTTCCTACAAAATTATCTTTACAAAAAGAGCAGGATGTTTTATAATGTAGCGTGCATTTGGGCCTGTAGCTCAGCTGGGAGAGCGTTCGGTTCGCATCCGAGAGGTCGACGGTTCGATCCCGTTCAGGTCCACCAACAACAGCCAACCCATCGAGGGCTGGCTGTTTTTTATTCCGGGCTCAGGTGAAAACGCTCTCTTGTCGGCAGGCCGGAGCTTTTGCCGGACGGCCACTCGTTTCTTCTCCGTCTATTTTCCCTTAAAGTAAAATAAGCCGTTGATAATTGCGGCAAACTATAGTAAAATAGTCAGGTAATGGCTTTCCCCGGTGTGGGGCAAGGCCGCACTAGTCGGGGAGTTAGCGGTGCCCTGTATCTGCAACCCGCTATAGCAGGGATGAATCCCGGCCCCCGGACCTGTACTGTATCGTCTGACCGTCCTAAGCAGTGATGATGGACCGGTCCCGCGCAACGGGATCCCGTGAACCGTGTCAGGTGGGGAACCAAGCAGCACTAAGCGGATCTTCCCGTGTGCCGTGGGGATGCCGTTTCTGAGCCGGCTGGGGCGGTAACGGATATAGTGCAGGCTTCAAAGGCCGGTGTGCGGTCTTGCCCTGAACCGGGCAACCAAAAACGGAGGGCTTCTTACCCTCCGCTTTTTCTTAGGGAGGTTATCTGCCATGTATCAGGCCCTATATCGCAAGTGGCGGCCCCGCACCTTTGATGACGTGGCGGGTCAGGCCCACATCACCGAGACCCTCAAGCGTCAGGTGGCAGGCAACCGCCTGTCCCACGCCTATCTGTTTACCGGCACCCGAGGCACGGGCAAGACCACCTGTGCCAAGATCCTGTCCCGGGCAGTCAACTGCCATCAGCCTGTGGACGGCAATCCATGCAACACCTGTCCGGCCTGCACCGGCATCGAGAGCGGTGCCATTCTGGACGTGCTGGAGCTGGACGCCGCCTCCAACAACGGCGTGGATCAGGTGCGTGCCCTGCGTGACGAGGCGGTGTACACCCCCGCCGCTGTGCGCAAACGTGTGTACATCGTGGATGAGGTCCATATGCTGTCCACCCCCGCCTTCAACGCCCTTCTCAAGATTTTGGAGGAGCCGCCCGAGCATCTTTTGTTCATTCTTGCCACTACCGAGCTGCACAAGGTGCCCGCCACCATCAAGTCCCGGTGTCAGCAGTTTTCCTTTAAGCGCATCCTGCCCGGAGACATCACCGCCCGGCTGACCCATGTGGCCCGTGAAGAGGGCATTGACCTGACGGGTGAAGGTGCTGCCCTGCTGGCCCGTCTGGCAGACGGCGGCCTGCGTGACGCCCTGTCTCTGCTGGATCAGTGTGCCGGCGTCGGCGGCAGGGTGGATGAGGCCCGGGTGCTGGACACCTTGGGTCTTGCGGGCAATCTGGAGACCGCCCGCCTCATGGAGCTCATCGCTCAGGGCGACGTCCCCACCGCCCTGGACACCCTTGGCCGGCTGTACGCCGCCGGCAAGGATGTGGGCGCTGTACTTGGCGGGCTGTCATGCCTGACCCGGGATCTGCTGCTGCGCCGCACCGCCCCCAACAGCGCCGCCGCCCTGATGACCGGCGGCTTTGACGAGACTACCATGCGCACGCTGGGCGAGTTGTTCTCCTCCCCCCGCCTTATGCAAATGCTCACTCTGCTGCAAAAGACCTCGGCAGAGCTGGGCCAGAGTACCAACCGCCGCACCGATGCCGAGCTTTGTCTGATCCGTCTGTGCGACGTGTCCCTGGACGAGAGCCTCACCGGCCTTTCCTCCCGGATCGACCGGCTGGAGCAGCTGGTCCGTTCCGGTGTCCCGGCCGCCGCACCCAAGACAGTTGCCCCGGCAGCGCCTCCCGCACCTGCCGATCCTGCCCCCAAGGCAGCGCCGATCCCAGACGATCTGCCCCCCTGGGAAGATCCACGGCCTCCCCTGCCCCCCGAGCCGGAGGCTGCACCTCCTGTCCACTCCCCCGCTCCTCCTGCACAGCCGGCACCTCCCACTCTGCCTGCTGCACCGGTACAAAGCAGCACCCCGACCGCAGGCGGCGATTTCTGGGACGGCTTTGTGCAGGGTCTGCGTGGCGTGATCCCTCCCTCCCGCTTCCCCTACCTGCTCAACAAGGCCGCTGTGACGGGCACATGGGCCGACGGCGTACTCACCCTTTGGGTACAGGACGAATTCAACAAAACCATGCTCAATAAACCCGATGTTACCGAGCCTCTGTCCAAGGCGGCCACCGCACGGTTTGGCCAAAGCACCCGGGTAAGCTTTTCCATCGGCAAGCCCCCTGCATCTGCAGTCCAGCCGGCATCTGCGGCCGGGCAGGACGGCCCGGACGCCCTGGATCAGCTGCTGGACTTTGGGCGTCAGTTTGACAACATCATCATCAACGAGTAAAGGAGTCATCACAAATGGCAAAAGGATTTGGCGGCCGCGGAATGTCCATGGGCGGCATGGGCGGCGGAATGAATATGAACATGATCAAGCAGGCCCAGAAGATGCAGCAGGAGATGCTGCGCATGCAGCAGGAGATCGAGGCCAAGGAGTATCAGGCCACTGCCGGCGGCGGTGTGGTCACCGCCACCGTCTCAGGCAAGCGTGAGCTCAAGGCCCTGTCCATCGACCCCGAGGCGGTGGATCCCGACGACGTGGAGATGCTGCAGGACATGATCGTAGCTGCGGTCAACTCCGCCCTGAAATCTGCGGAGGATGACGCCAGCAGCTCCATGCAGCGCATTACCGGCGGCATGGGTCTGTCCTTCTGACACCGATACACTACGGGAGCGTCTGCGGACGCTCCCGGTCTTTTTAGGAGGTGGCGCAATGGCCCCCATATCTCAGCTGAAGATCATCGCACATATTCGCAGCGACTTCCCCGAAAAATTCGGCATTCCCCGCCAGAGCGGTCTGGTGGAGGAGCTTCGGGCCACTGTGGTCTTTGAGCCGGAGTACCGCAGTCCGGACGCCCTGCGAGGGCTGGAGGATTTCTCCCATGTGTGGCTGATCTGGCAGTTTTCCCAGGCGGTACGGGAGGACTGGTCACCCACGGTGCGCCCGCCCCGTCTTGGCGGTAACGAGCGCATGGGCGTGTTTGCCACCCGTTCCCCCTTGCGGCCCAACCCCGTAGGCCTATCCTGCGTGCGGCTGACCGGGGTGGAGATCGACAGCCAGCTTGGCCCCGTGCTTCATGTCTCCGGTGCCGACCTTATGGACGGCACCCCCATCTACGACATCAAGCCCTACCTGCCCTACGCCGACTGTAAGCCTGACGCTGTGGGCGGCTTTGCCAGTACGCCCAAGCAGGCCACTTTGCAGGTGGACTGCTCTCAGGAGCTGTTGTCCCTCCTCCCCGCCGATCGTCAGGCGGCCCTGCTGGCCGTGCTGGCTCAGGATCCCCGTCCCTCCTACCAAAACGATCCCGACCGGGTCTACGGCCTGAGCTTTGCCGCACACAATGTTCACTTTACTGTGTGTGGAGACGTTCTCACCGTGCGGGACATACAGCCCCTATAGGGTATAAAACGGAGCAAATGCGGCCGCATTTGCTCCGTTTTTTGTTCCATCACAGGTCGCCAACTGGCTCTTGTAATTCCGTTTTGGATTTGATATAATAAAATGCTATCTTATTTAAAAGGAGGAGAGCAGCTTGAACAAGAAAATCTCCCGGCTTCTTGAGCCCAGTTTTAGCCTGTATTTTTTCTGTCTGATGCTTTTTGCGCTGGCAGCTTGTTTTTTCAATCTTTATCTGGCTGTGGCCGAGGGCGTTGTTGTCATTCTGCTTGCCCTGTTTTTCCGCCGTACCAACCGCCGCCGCCGCAAGGAGCTGGACCGCTACATCGACGCCATCACCGGCACGGTGGATGTGGCCGCCAAGGACAGCGTCGTCAACTCCCCCCTGCCCATGCTCATCTTCCGTCCGGAACGGGACGAGATCGTGTGGAGCAACGACCGTTTTCTGGAGCTGGAGGGCGGACGTGAGAGCCTGTTTGACTCCAAGCTGTCCGCCTGTGTCCCCGGCTTTGACACACGCTGGCTCATGGAGGGCAAGTCCGAATGCCCGGAAGAGGTCCACTGGGGCGACCGGCGTTTTCTGGTTTTTGGCCATCTGGTACGCACCAGTGACAAGGGCACCGGCCTGCTGGCCACCACCTATTGGATCGATGTGACCGACTACTCCCTGTGCCGTGACCAGTTCAACGCCACCCGTCCCGTAGCCGCCGTCCTTCTGCTGGACAACTACGAGGACCTGATGAAAAACCTCAACGAAAACCAGCGTTCCGTCCTCCTGTCTCAGATCAACACCCATCTGGACAACTGGTCGGCCCATGCCGAGGGTCTGCTGCGCCGTCTGGAGCGTGACCGCTACCTGTTTATCTTCCAGGAGCAGCACCTGCCCTCCTTTGTGGAGAAAAAATTCGAGATCCTCGACCTTGTTCACAGTGTGGTCAACCCCAACGGCATCGCCGCCTCCCTGTCCATCGGTGTGGGCAAGGATGCCGCCACCTTCCAGGAGCTGCTGCTCTTTGCCAACCTCTCCATTGACATGGCCCTGTCCCGGGGCGGTGACCAGGCAGTCATCCGCAACCGCTTTAACTTCGAGTTTTACGGCGGCCGCTCCACCGAGGCAGAAAAGCGCACCAAGGTCAAAAGCCGTGTTATGTCCAATGCCCTGTCCTCTCTGATCTCCGACTCCTCCCGGGTCTTTGTCATGGGACACCGCTTCCCCGATCTGGACTGTATCGGTGCCGCCGCCGGTATCTGTGCCATCGCCCGCAAGCTGGGCGTGGATGCCCACATCATCACCGAGTCGGGCAGCTACCCGGCCAAGTCCATGCTGGAGCGTCTGCTGGAGCAGACTGAGTATACCAACACCACCCTGTCCCCTCAGGACGCCCTGCTCATTGCCGACAGCCGCTCCCTGCTGGTGGTGGTGGATACCAACCGCCCCGATCAGGTGCAGGCACCCGAGCTGCTGGAATCCTGCAACCGTGTGGCCGTCATCGACCATCACCGCAGAGCCGCCACCTACATTGAGGGCGCCGCTTTGAACTACCACGAGACCTACGCCTCCTCCGCCAGTGAAATGACGGCGGAGCTGGCCCAGTATATCATGGAGCCTGCCGATCTGCTGCGCACCGAGGCCGAAGCCATGCTGGCCGGCATCGTGCTGGACACGAAGAACTTCACCCTGCGCACCGGCGGACGCACCTTTGAGGCCGCCGCCTTCCTGCGCCGCAGCGGTGCGGACACCTCTGAGGTCAAGAAGATCTTCCAGACCGACTTCGATGACACCATATCCAAGTACAGCATCATCCGCAACGCTCAGGTCTACCGCCCGGGCATTGCCATCGCCGTATCGGAGACCACCGTGGGCCGTGTGACCGCCGCTCAGGCTGCCGACGAGCTGCTGAATATTTCCGGCATCGGCGCATCCTTTGTCCTCTTCCCCGACAGCAACAGCATCACTTTGTCTGCCCGCTCCATCATGGACGATGTGAATGTTCAGGTCATTCTGGAAGCTCTGGGCGGCGGCGGCAACGCCGCTGCTGCCGGCGGTCAGGTGCCGGACAAATCTCTGGAAGAGGTCACCGAGGCACTCAAGCAGGCCATCGACCACTATCTCAGCGAATAAGCACACAACCAATTTATCCAAACGGAGGAATACATCATGAAAGTTATCTTGCAGCAGGACGTTAAAGGTCAGGGTAAGAAGGGCCAGCTGGTAGACGTGTCCGACGGCTACGCCCGCAACTTCCTTCTGGCCAGAAAGCTGGCTGTTTTGGCCACCCCCGAAAACCTCAATACCATGAAGCAGCAGGAAAAGGCCCGGCTGGCCCAGCAGGCCGCCGAGAAGGCCGAGGCCGAAGCCCTTTCCAAGCAGCTGGAGTCCATCACCGTCAAGCTTGCCGCCAAGGCCGGCGAGGGCGGCCGCCTGTTCGGTGCCGTCACCTCCAAGGAGATCTCCGAGGCCCTCAGCGAGCAGTTCCAGCTGAACATCGCCAAGACCAAGCTGGTGCTGGACGAGCCCATCAAGGCCTGCGGCACCTACAAGATCCGTGCCAAGCTGGGCTATGAGATCGTTGGCACCGTCAACGTAATGGTCGTCGAGGCCTGATCTTCTCCCATAACACATACAAACACAAGGAGGTGCTTCGTATATGACCGATGAAGAACTGCTGCTTCGTCAGCTGCCCCACAGCGTGGAGGCCGAGCAGGCTGTGCTGGGCTCCATGCTCATTGACGCACGGTGCGTCCCTCAGGTCATCGAGCATCTGCAGCCCGACGATTTTTATCTGCGGCAGAACCGGGAGATCTACGAGTCCATCTACTCCATGTTCAGCTTTTCCGCCACCATCGACCCGGTGACGGTGCTGGAGCATATGCGTCAGCAGGGTGTCTATGACGAGGCCAACTCCCGCAGCTACATCCTGCAGCTCATGGACACCACCCCCACTGCCGCCAACGTGGGCGAATACATTGAGATCGTCAAGGACAAGGCCCTGCTGCGCCGTGTGGCAGAGACCACCGACGAGGTGGGTGCCCTTGTGCAAAGCGGCACCGGTACCGGTCACGATGTGCTGGAGGTGGCCGAGCAGAAGATCTTTGCCCTGCGTCAGGGCCGGGCTGCCCGTGGGCTGCTGCCCATCTCCACGGTCATTCTTAATGTATACGACCGCCTCAATGAACTGGCCGCCTCCGACAGCGCCATCCCCGGTCTGTCCACCGGCCTGTCCGATCTGGATCGGGCCATCTCCGGCCTGAACAAGTCCGACCTGATCATTCTGGCTGCCCGTCCC
>JAZOBP010000198.1:0-3523 GCA_045596065.1 Lawsonibacter sp.
ATGGCTTTCGTGGATCCCATCCCCGAGTTCATCGGCAGCGGTGACATCGAGGAGTGGCTGAACCAGCCCGCTCAGCTGGTCACTCTGCACCCCATGACCATCATGCAGAACTCCCTGAACGGCACCTTCGGCCAGTCCGGCGACATCGCCAACGTGCCTCCCAAGGCCGCTACCATCGGTCCTCTGGACGTGATGCGTGCCAAGGAGCGTATCGAGGTCCATGCTCTGGCTACCTGCGGTACCTTCTCCAGCTGGCAGCGTATGACCAGCCGTCTGGTCACGCACGGCCCTGTTACCCCCTACATCCCCAGCTCCATGCTGCAGACCAAGAAGACTCAGGTCTACATCAGCGAGGAGCTCGCTGCTCCCTTCGAGTGCTGGGAGAAGGTCGGCTACTAATCGCCGCCTGATCGCGCAACCGTTTTTTACGGGCCGCACGGCTACGGCCGTGCGGCCCTTTTTATCCTTACAATGGTAGGTGAATCAATATGACAGCAATTATCAATGCCGAACTGGTCATGAAGGATCATTATATCCCCGAGGCCGTTCTGTTTGTGGAGGACGGCATCATCACCGGCTACGGTGAGATGCGCAATACCCCCGTGCCCGCCGGCTGTGAGGTCATTGATGCGCAGGGCGCCTATGTTGGTCCCGGCCTCATTGACATCCACACCCACGCCGGTGAGGGAGCCTGGTTCTATGACCAGCCCTCGGAGGCCGCTCTGGCCAACCTGCGCCACGGTACCACCTCCGTTCTGGCGGTGCTGTACTTCAACCACAACAAAGAAGAGTGGCTCGGAGAGATCGATACCATCCGTGCCGTTATGGGCACCGAGAAGGCTCCCAACATTGCCGGTTTCTATATGGAAGGCCCCTACATGAACCCCAAGTTTGGCGCTGACCGTGAGAACAACCCCTGGAAGGCCCCCGTCAGCCGGGAGGACTATCTGGAGATCGTGGAAAAGGCCGGCACCGACGCCAAGGTGTGGGCGCTGGCTCCTGAGCGTGAGGGCATTCTGGACTTTGTCAAGGACGCCAAGAAGGTCAACCCCGATGTGCGCTTCACCGTGGGTCACTCTGAGGCGACCCCCGAGCAGATCGAGGCCCTCATGCCCTACGGCCTGTGCATCGGCACCCACCACACCAACGCTACCGGCACCATCGAGAACTATCCCGAGTGCCGCGGCGTGTGCGTGGACGAGACGGTCAACTACAACCACGGTATCTGGGCAGAGATCATCTCCGACAGCCGCGGCATCCATGTGGATCCCTATATGCAGCGGCTTGTCCGCAAGATCAAGGGCGATGACCGCATCATCCTCGTCTCCGATGCCTGCGTGTTCGACGGCCCTGTGCCCCCCGGATACGACGGAGTCACCGACATTAACTTTGACTACGCCGGTGAGATTGCCGGCTCCAAGCTGACGCTGGACGTGGCCTGCCGCAACTTCATGAAGCACACCGGTGCCTCTCTGGTGGACGCCTTTAAGTATGCCTCCCTCAACCCCGCCACCTGTCTGGGTTTGACCGACCGCGGTCAGATCGCAGTGGGCAAGCGTGCCGACCTGATCTTTGTCGATCACAAGATGAACGTCAAGAAGGTCATGCTGGGCGGCAAGATCCAGGCCTGATAATCTTTACAGCAAACAGCCGCAGAACAAAGCGTTCTGCGGCTGTTTTTGCGCCTAAACTGTTTTGGACGGGCTCTTTTGGCCTGGGGAAGTGCCAAAATGCTTTTTGTACTGCCTGTAAAAGGCGGAGTAGTCGCAAAAGCCGCACTCCAGGGCGGCGGCAGCGGCGCTCTGACCGGCTGAAATCTTGTGGACGGCACTGATCAGCCGTTTTTTGATGATGAACTGATGGAGCGACAGGTTCATCTCCGCCTTAAATACGTGAGACAGCGTAGACAACGATACGCTGCAGGCCTTGGCGATCTGCGGCAGGGACAGGGGCTTATCAAGATTTCGGTTGATGTAATGCAGGGCCTGTCGTACCAGTGGGTTTTGCGCGTAGGTTCCGTCGGTCAGAGGCTGCTTGTCCTTCAGGGCGTTGAGCAAAAGGGTGGACACGGCGCAGAGCAGCCCAGGTGCGGACGGATCACGGGTCTCGGCGGCAGACATAAGCTTGCCGAACAGGTAAGCGATCTCCCGGTCTGCCCGAAGCGCAACGATGCCCGCCGGGATATCCCGGGAAGAAATCTGCAGCAGGCAGCGATAATAGCTTTGCTGATCTCCCAGTACCACCAGCTGGTGATAGGTTTCTTTGGGAATGACGATGAGGGTTTCGGGCTGGAGGGGCATATGCAGTTTTTCGGAGATAAACTCCGCTTCTCCGCCCAGAAAATATATGATCTCGTGAAAGGCGTGGAATTCCTTTCCCGATCGGTCGCTGACGCCCCGGGCGTGCTTAAATAAAAGACCTTGGGCCTCTATGTAGTCGGAAAAGATACGTGTCATCGGATCACCCCTGTCCACTTTACACCAAAATTGCAGAAAAAGCAATGTATAATGCAGAATACATCATTTACATTGATAATCGTGTTGGATATAGTGGAGCTTGAGGTGATGTACCGTGCATGATACAATAAAAGAAGCAGTGAGAAAACATAAACTCATCGCCATTGTCCGTGGTGTAAAGCCGGATCTGTGCATCAAAGTAGCTCAGGCCCTCTATGACGGAGGGATCCGTCTGATGGAGAACACCTATGACCAGCGTCGGCCGGAAAGCTGGCCGGAGACGACCGCTGCCATTGGGGCGGTGGCAAAGGAATTTGAGGGCCTGATGTATGTGGGCGCCGGGACGGTGACCTGCACCGAGCTGGTGGAGCTGACCCATAAGGCCGGCGGCCGGTTTATCATCTCTCCCGACGTAAACAAAGAGGTCATCGGGCTTACCCGCCGGCTGGGGATGGTGTCCATGCCCGGTGCCATGACTCCTACCGAGATCCTGACCGCCCACCGGGCCGGAGCTGACTTTGTAAAGCTGTTTCCTGCAGGCGATCTGGGACCGGGGTATCTCAAGGCGGTGAAAGCGCCGCTCAGCCACGTGGAGCTGCTGGCGGTCGGCGGCATCAACGAGAAAAACATCGCAGACTATCTTGCGGCGGGGGCTGTGGGCGCCGGGATCGGCGGCAATCTGGTCAATCGGGACCGGGTGGAGGCCGGTCAGTATGAAACCATTACACAGGTGGCCCGGCAGTTGGTGGCCGCTGTGGAGTAAAGAGGTGCTATGATGGCAAGAGTGATCACATTTGGCGAAATCATGCTGCGCCTGAATCCGGAGGGCTATCTTCGCTTTGTGCAGGCGACAAAATTTGAGGCAAGCTATGCCGGCGGCGAGGCCAACGTGGCCGTGTCGCTGGCTAACTACGGGCTGGACGCAGCCTTTGTGTCCAAGGTGCCGGCCCATGAGATCGGACAGTGTGCGGTCAACGCCCTGCGCCGGTACGGCGTGGATACCTCGGCTATACTCCGGGGCGGCGACCGGCTGGGGGCCTACTTTGTGGAAAAGGGTGCTTCTCAGC
>JAZOBP010000199.1:0-5081 GCA_045596065.1 Lawsonibacter sp.
GCTCAGGCCCGGCAAGATCCTCGTCCGCCCGGTCCGGCCCCGGTGCGGCGGCAGGGGGCTGGGACTGGCTGTGAGACAGGGCCATGACCCGGCCGGTCTGATGCAGCAGGGGGGACTGGGCGATGACCAGCCGCTCACGGGGGGTGAGCCCGTCCTGAGAAGGAAGAAGTCGGCTGGTGGCCGGCAGCTGACGCAGCAGGGACAGGACAAAGGAGGTGTCCTGGGACAGGGCAAGCAGCGCCTGAGAGGCTTCCGTCGCCCCGGCGGTGCGGAGAACGACCCATGCGGCGGTGAGCGCCAGAGCCAATGCCGTGCTGCGGCGGAGCAGCCGCCGGAATCCCTTTGCCATAGTCATCCCTCCCAAATTGGTCGTTTGTTCCAATCTATGACCGGGGGGACAGGTTTATGACAGCCTGTCCCCGGGGAGTGGGAAGAACGATAAAATTTACAGTTTATTATTTTTTTCGTGGGCCAAAGGCATATAATGATAAGGTATCAAAACAGGAGGTGACAGGGATGGAAAAACTGCCCTTAACATGGCCCCAACGGGGACAGCTTTGGCTTCGGCTGGGCATTCGGCTTGCGGGCGCAGTGCTGGCGGTGGTGCTCCTTTGGACGGTGGGCGCTCCGGCTCTGTCGCTTTTTATGCCTTTTTTGCTGGCGCTGGTGGTGGCGGCTATGCTTGATCCGGTGGTGGGACGGCTGCAAAGGCGGCTGGGCGGCTCCCGGAAGCGGGCAAGCCTGCTGACGCTGCTGGTGCTGCTGGGCGGCATCGGTACGGCGCTGTTCTTTTTGATCCGGGTGGCGGTGCAGGAGCTTGCCGCCCTTGCGGAAAACTGGGACGAGCTGATCGTTCCCGTTACCCAGATGCTGGAACGGGCGGAGCAGACGGTGCGAAGCGTGCTGGACAAGCTGCCCCTGCCCTTTGGCGAGGTGCGCTTTTCTCTTATGGACAAGCTGGGCCAGTGGCTGGAGCAGAGCATTTCCTCCGCCGGACTGGATCTGGGCAATCTGGCCTCCTTTGCCACGGACAAGGCCAAGGACATCACATCCTTTGCGGTCGCCTTTGTGATGTTTTTGCTGGCAAGCTACTTTTTGTGTGTGGATTATCCCTATCTGCGCACCCGGGTTGCCCAGACGGTGGACGAGGGGCTGCTGGGTCTGCTTGGCCAGATCAAGCGGGTGGCCCTGACCGCCTTTGGCGGTTATCTGAAGGCGCAGGCCCTGCTGAGTCTGGGCGTCTTTGGCATTTTGTTGGTGGGCTTTGCCCTTGTGCGCCAGAGCTATGCGCTGCTCTTGGCGCTGAGCCTTGCGGTGCTGGACTTTATCCCAATCGTGGGTGCCGGCACGGTCATGCTCCCGTGGGCGGTCATCGACCTGCTTACCGGCAACTTTGGCCACGGGGCGGCCATCGCTGCCATCTGGGGCGTCGTAGCCCTGTTCCGGCGTCTGGCTGAGCCCAAGGTGGTAGGCGACCGGACGGGACTGTCCCCCATCCTGTCTCTGGTCAGTATTTATGTAGGCATGCGGCTGGGCGGTATTCCGGGCATGGTGCTCGCTCCGGTGGTGGCGCTGGTGGCCCTCAATCTGAAGGGCCTTGGCCTGCTGGACGCAACCATGGCCGATCTGCGGCTGGGGGCAGGGGATATTGCGGCGATTTTACGCAGCGGAAAAGAAAGAAGTTTATAGATGGGTTGCAATTTCTTCATGATTTTGTCATAATCATCAGGTAAGCTTGCTTTGTAATCTGGGTCGAAGAGACCCGAAAGGAGTGCTTTCGCTATGTATTTCCCGGAACATAACGTGAATAATGAGTTTGAGCGGCCCGAGCCGTCTGCGCCCGAGTCGACTCCTGTAAAGAAAAAGCGTACCGGCGTCAAGATCGTTGCTTTGGTGCTGTGCTGTGTACTGGCCGGCGGCCTTGCCGGTGCGGGCGGCGCCTACGGAGCCGGTATGCTCCTTGACCGCCGGGGTGAGTCGGGCGGCGGCAGCACCGTCATCCATCAGAGCCAGACCCCGGCCACGGTGGTCACCATGGTAGAGCAGTCTGCCGGACAGGTGCTGACCCCTGCCCAGCTGTACGCCGCCAACGTGGACGCCTGCGTGGGTATTACCGTGTCCACCACCACCAATGTCTTTGGTTACAACACCACGTCGGCTGCCACCGGCTCCGGCTTTGTCATCAGTGCGGACGGCTATATCATCACCAACTACCACGTCATTGAAGAGGCGGCTCAGAACAGCTCGGTCCCCATTGAGGTCTCCTTCCAGAATGGTGACAGCTACAAGGCCAGACTGGTAGGCGGCGAGGAGGATAATGACATCGCCGTACTCAAGATCCAGGCCGAGGGTCTCAAGCCTGTGGTGCTGGGCGACTCCGATGCGCTGGTGGTGGGCGAGAGCGTCTATGCCATCGGCAACCCTCTGGGCGAACTGACCTTCTCGCTGACGGACGGCCTGGTCTCCGCCCGTGACCGTGTCATCAGCTTTGGCAGCGGAGATGACTCCGTGAGCCTGAATATGCTCCAGACCAACTGTGCCATCAACTCCGGCAACTCCGGCGGCCCTCTGTTCAACCGTTACGGGCAGGTTATCGGCATTACCACTGCCAAGATGTCCGGCACCAGCGGCAGCAGCGCCACCATCGAGGGTCTGGGCTTTGCCATCCCCATTAACGACGTGGTTGATCTGGTACAGGACATCATCGAGCACGGCTACGTTACCGGCAAGCCCTACATGGGCATCACCGTCAGCAGCGTGACCAAGGCAGACGCCGACCGCTACAACCTGCCTGTGGGCGCATATGTGGAGACGGTGGAGGCTGGCGCCTGCAGTGAGAAGGCCGGTCTGAAGCCCGGTGACATCATCACCCAGATCGATGACACCGTCATTACCACCAACTCCGCTCTCATTGCCGCCAAGGCCACCTACAAGGCCGGGGATACGGTCACGCTGAAGATCACTCGCAGCGGGCAGGAGCTGGAACTGAAGCTGACCTTTGACGAGGAACAGCAGCAGACCCAGCAAGTACAGCAGCCGCAGCAGTCCCAGCCCTCTCAGCAGCCTCAGCAGCAGCCCCAGCAGCAGCCCCAGCAGCAACAGCCTCAGCAGCAGTGGCCCGGCAACGGACAGGACAGCTGGAATAACAACGACAGCTTTTTCTTCCAGTGGCCCTTTGGCAGCTTCTTCCCCTTCTAAGACAAGAAAATCGGGTCTCTCCTAAAGGAGAGGCCCGATTTTTTTACGTCCCGGAAGTCAGATGCTCCATGAGGATCTTGGTGCCCAGTAAGATCAGCACCACGCCGCCCACAAGCTCCGCCCGTTTTTGGAAGATGCAGCCCAGCTTTTTGCCCAGCAATGCGCCCAGAGCGGACAGACCGAAGGCCACCACGCCGATGACCACACAGGCCAGCAGCACGCCGGCAAACCCGTGGATCTCCGGCATAAAGGCCATGGAGATACCGGCGGCCATAGCGTCGATGGAGGTGGCAATGGCCAGCAGACAGAGCCGGCCGGGGGTCAGGTCGTCGGCGTGCTGACCCACCTCGCACTCCTTGTCAAAGGAGCCCCACACCATCCGGCCGCCCAAAAAGGCCAGCAGGCCAAATGCGATAAAGTGGTCGATCGCCTTGATATAGTCGCTGACACTGGTGGCCAGCAGCCAACCGATCAGGGGCATGGCAAACTGGAAAGCGCCGAACCAGACGCCCATCCTGACTGCGTAGCGCTTGCGGAAATTGGGGGTGGCGATAGCGGTGGAGGTGGCCACAGCAAAGGCGTCCAGCGCCAGACTGACGGCCATGAGAAAAATAACCAACAACAGAAATCACCTGTCTCTTTCGGGTAGGGTTGCGGTCAGCTCAAGCCAAGCTGCCGGTGCAGGCCGATGCGGAAAGCCTCCAGAGTCTCCGGGGTCTCGTCCAGCCAGTAGGTGCGGGCAGGGGTGCCGCCGTTGGCGTCGTCGAAGTCGGCGAAGCTGAACCAGACGGCGATGCGGATATTGGGGTACTTGTCGATGTGACGGAACATATTCTCGATCCACGCCACCTTGTCGCCGCCGATGCCGCTGGAGGCAAACTCGGTGATGATCCACGGGAAGTCGCCAAACCGTGGCTCGTACTCCTCCCAGATCTGGTCGTAGATCACGTCGAACTCACGCCACTCCTCGGCCCACTGGGTGTAGTAATTGCCGTTGTTGTAGCCGGTGACGCCGATCATCTGGACGTATTCGTTGCCGGGGTAGTAGGCCAGCGAGTTGTTCCAGTCGGAGGGAGGGGCCTGCCGGTCGTGGGGGTTGAAGATCCAGATACAGTTGTCCACGCCCTCTTCCTCAAAGATGCGGTAAATGCGCTGCCAGACGGAGATGAAGATGGCCGGGTCGGCCAGATTGACCACACCGCCGTAGCTGGTCCAGTCGGAGTTCATCTCGTTGTTCAGGCGGAAAAAGAAGGGGTGCTCAAAGTCGGCAGCCGCCCGGGCCCACTGGCGCAGCTCCTCGTCCATGTTGCCGCGGTAGATTTCCAGCGTGGCGGAGGGAGCGTACAGGTCAGTGTTGTTGTTGTCGGTGAGTTGGAGGGTGAACTCCACCAGCCGGCCAGCCTCGTAATTTTCTTCCATCACCGCGGTGGGGAATTCGTGAGAGGGCCAGTGACGGTAATAGAGGATGACAGGGAAGGTGTAATCCAGCTTTTCCTCCAGCTTGGTCAACTCGTTGTCAAAGCCGCTGACGTAGAAGTCCTGCAGGAAGATACCCCACTGCAGCGGAGCGGAGAAGTCCATTTGGGCATCGTACAGTTCCTGTGTCTCCTTAGACCAGGTGACATTGGTCAGATCGGGGGTGTAGTCGGTGTGGTAGCTGCCTGTGCCCACGGGATCGAAGATCCGGGTGTTTTCCGCCAAAGCCACCAGGGCGTTCCGGGTGGCAGTGTCCTCCTTCTGGTAGCGGAACATGACCCTCAGATATTCACGGCTGGGGGTGAAGTAATTCACATAGAGATAGCCGTCAAACAGTTCGTCAGACAGGTCGTTTATCTGTGCCTCCACAAAAAAAGCGTTGACATCGTCATCGGTCCACGACATAG
>JAZOBP010000200.1:0-7824 GCA_045596065.1 Lawsonibacter sp.
AGTGGTAACATCGGGGTACTCCTGCAGAGCGCTGTGGATCACATGACGCTCGTAAGCATTCATGGACTCCAGCATCACGTTCTTGCGGTACTTGACCACTTTACCGGCAACTTTTTCAGCCAGACGCTTGAGGGCCTCCTCACGCTTGGCACGATAGCCCTCGGCATCGATGTGGATGCGCACACGCTTGGATTGGCTGCGGTTGACGGTGTAGTTGGTCAGCTGCTGGATGGCGTCCAGCGTTTCGCCCCGACGGCCAATGATAGCACCCAGATTCTGGCCCTGAAGCACCACCTTGTAGCCGCCCTCTTCGCTCACGGAGATCTCAGGGGTGGCATCCACCTCCATCTGAGCCATAAGACCGGTGAGGAACTGGCGGATGCGCTCGGCCTTGGCGTCGTCGGCCGGGGCGGGGGTGGCAGCGAGCGCCTCCTTGGCAATGATGACTTCGTCATCGGGCTGAAGCTCCTGAGGCTGTGCAGCGGCGGCAGGAGCCTCCTGCTCGACCTCTTCACGCTTCATGGGCACGGGAGTCCCCTCCTCACCCTCTACCTCGTAGCTGACACGGACCTTGGCGGGATTGCTGCCGAAGCCAAGAAAACCGCTCTTGGGCCGCTGCAGCACTTCGATGGAAACGTCGTCCCGATCCAGACCCAGTTCAAACAGGGCAGCATTGATGGCGTCCTCCTGGCTGCGGCCTGTCTTTTCGATCCATTTACGCATGATCAGACACTCTCCTTGTTATCTTCTGCCTTGTCCTGGGCAGCATCAGTATTGGTTTTTCCAGTGAGATCTACCTTACCGGTGATCTTGTCCTCCTCCAGCTGGCGGGCTTCCTTTTTGTCCACCTTCTTGCCCTTCTGGGGAGCAATCACCACCTGATCGGGGTCACTGTATTCTGTCACACCGCCAAACCGGCCGGGGATATAGGCACGGCCACGGGCATAGGCACGCAGACCCTCTCGGCTGTCGTCCTTGTTGACGCCCTCCTGATCAGGCTCGGTGTCCTTCTTAATGCCCTTCTTGCGGTTTTTCTTCTCTTCCTCCGCACGGCGCTCCCGCTCAAGACGGGCCTCCTCCTTGCGGCGCTTCTCGTCCTCCTTGGCCTGACGCTCACGCTCCTCGGCGGCCTTGCGGGCCTGCTCATAGTCGGCCTTAAGCATACGGGAGGCGATGATGTCCTGCACCACGGAAAACACGCTGTTGGCGATCCAGTACACACACATAGCAGCGGGCATCATAAAGCCGATCCACAGGGACATGAGGGGCATAAGCAGCATCATGGTCTTGTTGGGATCCTTGGTCTGGCTGCCCTGATTGATCTTGTTGGTCTTGCTGGTCACCTTGCCCATAACAACGCTGAGCAGGGTGGATACGATGACCAGCACAAAGGGACCGACGATACTCTTCCAGTTGGTAATGTCGTTCCAGATCTTCCAGGTGGGCATGGCGGCAAGATCAATGCCCAAAAAGCTGAAGTTGATGGTCTTAAGGCCCTCGATCCCGCTGTTCATGATAAGACCGATATTGGCCGCCATGTCCAGCTGCTCATAGCCGGTCTGCTTGAACTCCATGCCCAAAGCCTTAAAGGCATCGGTCACGGCTGTGATCTGCTCTGCACTAAGACCCATCATATGATTGAGAGGCTCACGGATGATGGCGTACAGGGGCAGCAGGATCAGCAGGGGAAGGAAGGACCAGAGGCAGCCGCTCATGGGATTGACCTTTTCCCGTTCGTAGAGCTTTTGCATCTCCTGGTTGTAACGGGCCTGATCCTTACCATATTGCTTTTTCAGCTGGTCCAGCTTACCGGACAGCATGGTCATCTGGATCATACCCCTTTTGCCCTTGAGGGTCATGGGGAACAGGACCACCTTAACGACCAGAGCAAACAGGATGATGGCAAGGCCATAGTTGTTGGTGAAGTCATAAAAGACGTTCAGCAGCCAGGAAAAGGGAAAGATAATAAAATCCATATTTTCCTCCAAGATGTACGTTTTCCCGCCCGTTCAGCGGGCCATCGGTTACGGCACAGGGTCGTACTCGATGGATTTTTGCCGATGGAACGGATGACAACGCAGCAATCTCCGCACAGCAAGCCAGCCACCCTTCCATGGGCCATACTTCTCAATTGCCTCCAGCGCATACTGGGAGCAAGTGGGAATAAAGCGACAGCAGGGTGGACGGTTGGGAGAGATATTCTTTTGATAAAACCGGATCAGCTTCAGAAAAAACCGCTTCATGACCGCTTGTCCTCAGAGCAAAGCAAACCGAGCTTGGCGGCAAGGGCCAAAAAGCTCTTTTCCAGCTCGCTGTAACGGGCATAGACCGCCTTGACCCGGGCCACGGCGACAATATCCCACCCACAGGCAAACTGCCCCTCGTGGGTACGGTAGATCTCACGCAGGCGCCGACGGACACGGTTGCGCTGTACGGCCTTGCCCAGCTTGACACCCGTCGTCAGACCCAGCCGGCTTACCGGCCGATTGGTCTTGCGGCAGTACAGGGCGATATAAGGGCTTGCAGCGGACTTTCCTTTGTTGTAAAGGCGGCGAAACTCGTGATTCTGTTTTAAAGAAACCGTGTGCTTCATCCGCCGTCACTCTCCCAAAAAAGCTTTGAATGCTCACGCAGGGGCGGGGGATATTCATCCCACGCCCCTACTTAAAACGATGTCATCGCTTGTTGCCCTCACCTTTAGTGGGTCAGGCGCACACGACCCTTGGCGCGGCGGCGGGCAAGGACCTTGCGGCCATTGCGAGTGGCCATGCGCTTACGGAAGCCGTGCTCCTTGGAGCGCTGACGCTTTTTGGGCTGGTAGGTACGAAGCATGCGGGACACCTCCTGAAATAATACTCAAGCTGCCCAAAGACAGCTCACCACAACAGCTGCAGATGCAGCTGCGGTCGTCAAAACAAACCGTGCCTAAGCACAGCGTGCCACTCATTATAGACCACAAAATCTCTTTCTGTCAACCAAAATTTTTACGGAAAAGTCATTGATTTTTCACGCTTTTCTCTGAAACACAATATGTTGTGGACAACTTTTGTCCCAGCCCCTATTTTCCGAAAAACTTTATACATTTAAATATAAAATTGTGAGTGTTTTTCTTGCCCTCTGCGGGTTTTTTTGCTATAATAAGGAGAGAATGGCCCGTTGTTTTTCCACATGGGGAAGGCCGGGCAGGAATCCTTTATTTTACCGTTTTTTACAGATTTTTTCTGTTGATCTTTCCATAGGAGGTAACTGTTTTTTATGAATTCTGCCGCTGACATTTGGGTCAAAATTCTCGAGCTTATGCAGGCCGATATGACCCCGGTCACGCTGAACACCTGGTTTGATGATACCATTGCCGTTGATCTGGAGGAAGACCGGTTTATTCTTTGTTCCCCCACCCCCTTTAAGCGGGACATCATCTCCAAGCGCTATACACCCTTTATCCAGAAGGCACTTAAGGAGCTGTTTTCTGCGGATTTTGAGGTAATGGTGCTTTCTCAGGAGGAGGTGGAGGCCCGTAACAAACCTGCTGCTGCCGCCGGTATTCCGGGCACGGATGAATATACCTTTGATCGTTTCGTGGTCGGCTCCTCCAACAAATTTGCCCATGCCGCCGCCCAGGCGGTTGCCAGCAAACCGGCCGAGAGCTACAACCCCCTGTTCATCTACGGCGACTCCGGTCTGGGCAAGACCCATCTGCTCTACTCCATCGCCCATACCATCCGTCAGGAGCATCCCGACTATAAAATCATCTACATCAAGGGCGACGACTTTACCAACGAACTCATCCGTGCCATCCGTGAGGGCCGCAATCAGGAGTTCCGCAGCAAATACCGTTCGGCAGATGTGTTCCTCATGGACGACGTGCAGTTCATCGCCGGACGTGAATCCACTCAGGAAGAATTTTTCCATACCTTTAATACCCTTTACGAGTCCAAGCGGCAGATCGTGCTGACCTCCGACCGTCCGCCCAAAGAGATGCTCCGGCTGGAGGACCGCCTTAAGACCCGTTTTGAGTGGGGTCTGCTGGCCGATATTCAGGCCCCGGACTATGAGACCCGTATGGCCATCATCAAAAACAAATGCATTCGCATGGGCATCGACATCCCGGACTTTCTGCTGCAGCTCATTGCCGAAAACATCACCGCCAACGTCCGTCAGCTGGAGGGTGTGATCAACAAGATCCTCGCCTATCAGGAGCTTATCGGCGACAGCGTAGACAAAGAAACCATCGTCAAGGCCATCAAGGACATGTTTAAGGACAAGGCCGACATCCTGCCTACGGCAGATGTCATCATTGATGAGGTCTCCAAATTCTACAACATCGAGCCCGAGCTGCTGCGTGGTCAGGGCCGTACCAAAGACATCTCTCAGGCCCGGCAGATCGCCATGTACCAGATCCGGCGCATGACCTCCCTGCCTTTGAAGGAGATCGGCAAAGAATTTGACAACCGAGACCACACCACCGTCCTCCACGCCATCAAAAGCGTAGAAAAGACCATCAAAAGCCAGCCTGAAACGGCGGAGATCGTCAAGGACATCACCGCAAACATCAACGCCCGGTACGAATAAGCGACCGAGTCGCTGCCAATATACCGGACGTCATACCCATACGCATCCGAGATCTTCCGACCGTCTCATACAAACAAGGATTATCGTCACCACACATCCCCAGAAAATGTGCAAATGTGCAAAACTCTCTGTGGATAAAAGCGCATCCAAAATTTACCTGTGCACAAGTCACCATTTTTGTCCACACACCCTGTGGAGGCGGTTTTCGCTCCCGTTCTAAGGGTTGCGCCGTTTTTCCACAAAAATTTCGCCTACAACCACAATAACTAAAAATAATACAAAAACCTTTCTCTTTAGAGAAAAAGGAGGTACCGCCTCATGAAATTTTCCTGTGAAAAAGCCCTGCTGCTGTCCGCTGTGACCACCGCCTCCCGTACGGTATCCCAAAAGAGCTCCATCCCCGCTCTGGAGGGCATTCTCATCGAGGCCACCAACGTGCTGCGCCTCACCGGCTACAATCTGGAGACCGGCATCCGCACCGTAGTGCCCGCCGACATCACCCAGACCGGCTCTCTGGTGCTGTCTGCTCGTCTGTTCGGTGAGATCGTACGCAAGCTGCCCGACGATATCGTCTATTTCTCCGCCGAAAACTACATGGTCAACGTGCGCTGCGGCATGAGCGAGTTTAATATCCTGGGCACCGATCCCGAGGAGTTCCCTGAGCTGCCTATGGTGGACGATCTGAACTCCTTTACCATGGAGCAGGATGCACTGCGCTCCATGATCTCTCAGACCCTGTTTGCCGTCAGTGACAACGAAAGCCGCCCGGTGCACACCGGCTCCCTGTTTGAGGTAGAGGATCAGCAGCTGACCGTGGTCTCCGTGGACGGCTACCGTCTGGCCCTGCGCCGTGAGCCCATCAGCCAGAAGAAGGGCGTGGGCAGCTTTTCCTTTGTGGTGCCCGGCAACGCCCTGAGCGAAGCAGAGAAGATCTGCACCAACGGCGAGGCCCCCATCACCGTGGTACAGGGTGCCCGGCATGTGATGTTTGATACCGGCGAGACCATTTTGGTTTCCCGCCGTCTGGAGGGTGAGTTCCTGGCCTGGCGCAATGCTATCCCCACCAACAGCACCATCAAGGTAGAGGGTGACAAGCGCGCTCTGCTTGCCTCCATCGACCGTGTATCCCTCATCATCAGCGACAAGCTTAAAAGCCCCCTGCGCTGCCTGTTTGGCGACGGAGTATTGTCCATCACCACCAAGACCGGCATCGGTGACGCTGCCGACCAGTGCCCCATTGACGGCAACGGCGGTGATCTGGAGATCGGCTTTAACAACAAGTATCTCATGGATGCGCTCAAGGCCGCTCCTGCCGACCGGGTACGTCTGGAGATGAGCTCCGGTGTCGCTCCCTGTATCATTCTGCCCACCGAGGGGGAGGAGAACTTCATTTACATGGTGCTCCCCGTGCGTCTGAAGGCCAATTAACAGCCAGAGAGGTCTGCTTATGGAATCTCATGAGATCAGGATCCATACCGAGTTTATCAAACTGCAGGATCTTCTGAAATTTGCCGGTGCTGTTGAGACCGGCGGTGATGCCAAACTCATCATTCAGGAGGGCAGAGTCACGGTCAACGGTGAGGTATGCACCATGCGGGGCAAAAAAATGCGTCCCGGAGACCGCTGCGCCATCGACAATGAGCTGGAGCTTGTTGTGTCATGATCGTCAAAAAGATCGAACTGGACTACTTCCGTAACTACATGCATATGGAGGCGTCCTTTGACCCCAGAGTCAACCTCATTTACGGTGAAAACGCCCAGGGAAAGACAAATCTGCTGGAGGCACTGGCCTACCTGTCCACCGCCCGGTCCCATCGGGCCCGGTATGACAAAGAGATGATCATGCTTGGGGTGGACGAGGGGTTTATCAAGGGAGAGGTCTTTTCCCGGGAGCGTGATTTTACTCTTGAGGCCCATCTGTCCCGGGGCAAGAGCCGTCAGCTGTGGTCCAACGGCGTGCGGCTCAAATCCGCCGGGGAACTGTCCGGCATATTGACCACCGTATTGTTCTGTCCGGAGGATCTATACCTGATCCGGGAGGGCAGCGGGGCGAGACGCCGCTTTCTGGACAGTGCCATCTGTCAGCTGCGGCCCCGGTATGCCCAGGCTCTGGCGGAGTACAATCGCCTGTACGAGCACAAGACCCGCATCCTGCGTGACTGGCCGGAAAATCCGTCTTTGCTTGCCACGCTGGACGACTTTAACCTGCGTATGGCACAGACAGGTGCTATTTTGATCCATTATCGGGCGCATTTTATCAAGCGATTGATGGAACACGCTCCGGCCATCCACGCCGACTTTTCCGGCGGCAGAGAGACGCTGGAGCTGGGCTATACCACGGTCTCCACCGTCACCGACCCTCAGGCCCAGCCCAAGGTCATCTTTGACCGACTGCTGGCCCATCAGGAGAGCCATCGGCAGGCCGAGCTGGACAGCCGGCAGTGCCTGTCCGGTCCCCATAAGGACGATATGGAGGTTACCCTCAACGGCATGTCTGCCAAGGTATACGGCTCTCAGGGCCAGACCCGTACCGCAGCCCTGTCGGTCAAGCTTGCCCAGCGTGAGATCTTTCAGGTGGAAACGGGTGAATGGCCCGTGCTGCTGTTGGACGATGTGCTCAGTGAGCTGGACCCCAAGCGTCAGGCCTTTGTCCTCAACCGTATTCAGGGCGGTCAGGTGTTTATCACCTGCTGTGAGGAGGATAAGCTGGACGGTTTGGAGGGGGGCAAAGCATTCCACATCCAGAGCGGCGCACTTATATAAGGAGGGCCTATGTACCTGCATCTGGGACAATCGGTGGTGGTCCCCTACCGGGACATCATCGGCATCTTTGATATGGACAATGCCAGCTGGGCATATAAGACCCGAGAATTTTTAGAGTATGCCGAGCAGGAGGGACGGGTCATTTCCGTCTGTGAGGACCTGCCCCGCTCCTTTGTTGTCACGGACAACGGCAGTGAAAACTGGCAAGTCTACATTACCCAGCTTTCTGCCGCCGCCCTGCAGGGCCGTGCGGAGAAAAACGGGTTTGAATAAGCACGAACACAACCAATTTTGCGTAATTTTACGTTGTCGGGGCGATGCCCCTTACGCAGCAGGAGGTAAACTATGTCTGAAGAACTGGAACTGAACTCCACACAGGTAGAGCACGAATACGGCGGCTCGGAAATCCAGGTGCTGGAAGGACTGGAGGCAGTCCGCAAGCGCCCGGGTATGTATATCGGCTCCACCTCGGAGTCCGGTCTGCATCATCTG
>JAZOBP010000201.1:0-14065 GCA_045596065.1 Lawsonibacter sp.
ACCACCACCACGACCACCACGGATTCCACCGGCAACAAGGTTGCTCAGGCTGACACCAAGAAGGACATTACCATTGAGCTGTCCAAGGAGACCTCTGAGTCTGCCATTAAGGACAATAAGGCTGTCTCTCTGCCTGTGGAGCAGGTCAGCGTGACCGAGACCATTACCACCAGTGAGAAGGACAATACCACCACCACTACCACCACCAAGACTGACACCACCATCACCGTGATCACCAACACCGACCAGGCGGTCAAGGTTGAGGTTCCTGTGATCGAAACCACCCCTGGTACTGTTGCTGTAATCGTTAAGGCTGACGGCACGGAGCAGGTTGTCCGTGACAGCGTTGTCACTGAGAATGGTGTTACTGCCAAGGTTTCCAACGGCGACAAGATCGTGATCAAGGATAACTCCAAAATGTTTAATGACGTCACTGACAGCCACTGGGGCAAGGATGCAGTGACCTTCGTGGCCGCCCGTGAGCTGTTTGCAGGTGTGGGCAATGACAACTTCGCTCCCGACCAGTCTACCAACCGTGCCATGGTCGTTCAGGTGCTGCATAACCTGGAGTACAACGTAGAGCATCCCCATGATGGCCACCAGTTCCATGATGTTTACGATCATCACTGGTATGACGATGCTGCCCACTGGGGCGAGGACCACGGTGTGGTCAGCGGCTACGGCGACGGCAGCTTCCAGGGTGAAAAGAACGTCAGCCGTGAGGAGCTTGTTGTGATGCTGTGGAACTATGCCGGCAAGGCTGACAGCGTGGGCAAGGATCATATCGACGGCTTTAATGACGCCAAGTCCGTGTCCGACTGGGCCAAAGCTGCCATGAACTGGGCACTGGAGAACGGTGTTCTGGGCGGCAAGGGCGGCAAGATCCTGGATCCCACCGGTATGGCCACCCGTGCCGAGATGGCTCAGATGATCAAGAACTTCTGCGAGAACATCAAGATGTAATCTCAACCTGATGCATACCAACATGGGCGCACCTTCGGGTGCGCCCATGTTTTATGTCATAGCGGGGGAGTGGGATAATATGCTTGCACTTAAGGGTAAAATAGCGTATAATATATAAATGTATCAAATAACAATGTTCTGGAGGGTAATATGGCACAATTATACAATATTACCGGTCTCACCGTAGAAATGGACACTTTTGGCCGCACTCTGACGCAAGCCGAGGCCTATAAGAGCTCCAAGCTCGGTACTCCCGATATTGTCATTCGAGCAAACTGGCAGTCTCTCCGGGCACGCCAGCCTCATTTGAGCGACGAGGACTGCGAATATCTCATGACCGGAGACAGCTTCTACCGCCAGCTGCTTGCCTTTGACGGCATGCTCCTCCATGCCTCTGCCGTTGTCATGGACGGCAGGGCTTACCTGTTCTCCGCTCCCTGCGGCACCGGTAAGTCTACCCATACCGCCCTGTGGTGTAAGGTCTTTGGTACAGACCGTGCCCGTATCCTCAACGATGACAAGCCTGCCCTGCGCTTGGAGAAAGGGGTCTTTTATGCCTACGGCACGCCATGGAGCGGCAAGACCGACCAAAATCTAAATCTTCGTGTCCCTGTGGCCGGCATTTGTATGCTGGGCCGTGGACAGACCAACGAGATACACCCCCATACCGGCGCTCAGGCCATCTACGATCTGCTGTCTCAGACCGTTCGCCCCAGGGATCCTAATCTGATGGGACGACTGCTGGAGCTGCTGGACAAGCTTCTGACAACCGTGCCTGTGTGGAAGCTGCAATGCAATATGGAGCCCGAGGCGGCCATGACCTCTTATCAGGCTATGTCTCGGGGGAGAAAGGACGATACCCATGAAGCTTAAAGACGGATTTATCCTGCGACAGGTAGCCGGGGAGCATGTGGTACTCAGCGTTGGTGCCGATGTGGATCTCAATGGTATGATCACCCTCAACGATACCGGCTGTATCCTGTGGAAGCGACTGGAGACCGAGGCGGAGCTTACCGATCTAGCTTCTGCTCTGCAGGAGGAGTATGAGGTGGACGATGCCACCGCTCTGGCCGCATCTCAGCGCTTTGTAGACAAACTGAAGGGGCTTGATCTTCTTGCCTGAACATAACGTGAGTTTGGAACAGATGCTTCCCTTGATACAGGAGTGTCTGAATGCCGGTCAGGATGTCAGCTTTACCCCCCGGGGCATTAGTATGCAGCCCATGCTCCGTAACGGGCAGGACAGCGTGGTGCTCTCACCGGTAAACAAGCCGCTGAAGAAATACGACCTGCCCCTGTACCGCCGTCCGGACGGCCAGTTTGTTCTTCATCGCATTGTGGCTGTGACCGGGGACAACTATACATGTATCGGAGACAACCAGTTTGTGGTTGAGCCCGGGGTAGGGCCTGATCAGGTGATCGCCGTGGTTACAGCCTTTACCCGCAAGGGACGCCGGTGGTCGGCAGACAGCACATGCTACCGGCTCTATTGCCGCCTGTGGCATTTCAGCCGGCCCGTGCGTCACCTTTGGCGCAGAGGATGGGGCTTTATTAAAAGGAGCTTGAAAAAATGAAGGAGCGATTTGTTATCGCTTGGCTGATACACCGCATTAAGAGACGTATCCCTATGATTGCCGGGCTGGTGCTGACCAATGCCGGCAGTGCGCTGTTCGGCGTACTGTTTGCCCTTGGTACCCGTGGCGTGATTGACTGTGCTGTGGGCGGTGACCGGGATGCCTTTATAAAAGCGTGTGTTGTCCAGCTTGGCATCATTTTTGCCATGCTGATCTGTACGACACTGTCCCGCTATCTTCGGGACAGGCTGCTGGACACCATGGATCGTGACCGAAAGCGCCAGCTGTTTGAGTGTATCCTTCACGGATCGTACGAAAAGGTCAGCGCCTTCCACAGCGGAGAGCTGGTCAACCGTCTGAACAACGATGTACGTATTCTCAACGAAGGTGTGGTCAATCTGCTGCCCAGCCTTGTGTCCATTGCGGTACGGCTGGTTGGTGCTGTGGCTGTTCTTGTTACCATAGAGCCATGGTTTACGCTGATTCTGCTGTTAGGCGGGGCCATTGCTATACTGGTGACGGGCCTTCTTCGCCGCCACCTCAAGCAGCTGCACAAAAACGTCAGTCATACAGAGGGCAAGGCGCTTTCCTTCATTCAGGAGGCTGCCGAACGCCTGCTGGTCGTTCAGGCCATGGATCTTTCCGGTGAGGTCGAGCGACGAGGAGACCGACTGCTGGATGACAGGCTGCGTGCCCAGCGCACTCGCAGACGTGTCTCGCTCACAGCCCATGCATTCATCAATTTTTTGTTCCAGGGGGCCGGTTACATCGCCTTGATCTGGTGCGCCGGCAGTATTCTGCTGGGACAGATGACCTTTGGTACTATGACAGTGATCACACAGCTGGTGGGTCAGCTGCAGGTGCCCTTTGTTTCACTATCCGGTATTATTCCCCAGTATACTGCTATGATGGCGGCTGCCGAGCGTATCGTAGAGCTGGAGCAGGCCTGTCATGTAGAGGACGAGCCGGACAGCACGCTTCCGGCAGATTTTGTACCGGAGCAGATCTGTGCCAAGGGGCTCACCTTTGGCTATCGTAATGAGTATGTTCTGGAGGACGTGTCCTTCCAAATTCCAACCGGCTCCTTTACGGTGATCACCGGCACCTCCGGAGCCGGCAAAAGTACTCTGATCAAGCTTTTCCTGGGGATATTCTCCATCCGCGACGGACAGTTGGTTGCGCACGGCGCTAAGGGCAGCATCCCTCTGTCACGAGGGACAAGAGCGCTGTTTTCCTATGTTCCTCAGGGCAATTTCCTGTTCAGCGGTACCCTGCGCGACAACCTTACAATCAGCCGGCCTGACGCCACCGAAGAGCAGTTGAATAATGCTTTGCATGTCAGTGCCATGAACGAATATTTGCCGGAGCTGCCGGATGGACTTGATACTGTCCTTGGTGAGAACGGGGTTGGGCTGTCTGAAGGTCAGGCTCAGCGCCTTGCCATTGCTCGTGCGGTGCTCAGCGATGCCCCTCTGCTCCTGCTGGACGAGGCTACTTCTGCTCTGGACGCCGACACCGAGCGTACCGTGCTCCATCGTCTTGCCGACCTGCCCGACCGCACCATCGTTGCCGTTACCCACAGACCGGCAGCTCTGGAGCTTGCCCAATGGCAGTTAGAGGTGCGGGATCGTACTGTCATTCAGACACGTCTTTGAGCTTATCCATAAGACAGTATCTCGGGTGATGCTGTTTTGTTGCGTGAGCCCGATATATTTTTACTATTAACGCAAAGAGCATTGCGTACAGATGTCGCAGATGTTATGACAGGCTGCATCATATGATGTTGTGTACAAATACTTACAGAAACGGTGGTTGTTACAGTGTTATTTCACGGAAAAAAACAACTGAAAAAGACGCTTTTCCTCCTGCTGCTGGACGCCGGTATTATGGCCCTTGCCGCCGCCTTTGCGCTGCTGGTACGCTTTGAGTTTGACTTCTATGAGGCAAATGCGGCTTATGGCTGTCGACTGTTCAAGTTCCTGCTGGTGCAGATCCCTATGACATACCTGGTGTTTTGGCTGCGGCGCATGTATCATTACATCTGGCGATCCATCACCGTCCATGATGTCATGGATATGATAGTCAGCTCGCTGATGGCCTATTTTGCCACTGTTGCGGCTGCGTGTATCATCTCCTTTGCCACGGAGATGCGTCTGCCCATCAGCGTATACTGTATGCTTGCGGTGTTCCTGCCGGTGGCTCAGGTGGGCATGCGCTGCTCCGTGCGCTTCTACCATATGTTCTGTGAGCGTATGGGTGTCGAAGATGGCCAGGAGCGAATCATGATCATTGGTGCCGGTGAGGCGGCCCGATCCCTGCTTCATGAGATGGAGCACAGC
The DNA here is from genome assembly GCA_045596065.1 of Lawsonibacter sp. Lineage (GTDB taxonomy): Bacteria > Bacillota > Clostridia > Oscillospirales > Oscillospiraceae > Lawsonibacter. Next base: position 4,877 of record JAZOBP010000201.1, read on the forward strand.
CGCCAGATCCCCGGCCGTGTATGCTGCCTCATTGATGACAACGATGAAAAATGGGGCAGACAACTCGATGGCGTGCCCATTGTCGGTGGACATGACAGGATCGCCGATGTGGTCAAAAAAGAGCGCATTACCCAGATCATCTTTGCCATCCCGTCCATGTCCGGTCAGGCAAGACGTGAGATTTTGGACATCTGTCAAAAGACCCGCTGCAAGGTCCGGACTCTGCCCGCCATCTACCAGATGGTCAACAACGAGGTGCAGCTATCCGACATCAAAAATGTTCAGGTGGAGGACCTGCTGGGCCGTGACCCGGTGAAGCTCAACAACGAGCAGCTTACCGACTTTTTGGGTGACCGGGTGGTCATGGTCACCGGCGGCGGCGGCTCCATCGGCAGCGGGCTGTGCCGCCAGGTCGCCAAGTACCGTCCCCGTCATTTGATCATTCTGGACAACTACGAAAACAACGCCTACGAGATCCAGCAGGAGCTCCACCGCACCTACGGCAGCAGTTTGCAGCTCACGGTGGAGATCGCCTCCGTGCGTGATAAGATGCGCACCTACGACGTGGTCTGCAGGCATAAGCCCGACATCATCTTCCACGCCGCCGCACACAAGCACGTGCCCCTTATGGAGGCCTGCCCCCACGAGGCCATCAAAAACAATGTGTTCGGCACCTATCACGTGGTGCGAGCCGCCGAGAAGTTTGGGGTCAAGAAGTTCGTTATGATCTCCACGGACAAGGCGGTCAACCCCACCAACTTCATGGGTGCAACCAAGCGCTTTTGCGAGATGATCCTGCAAAGCCGTGCCAAGGCCGAAAGCACCACCGAATTCTGCGCTGTGCGCTTTGGCAACGTGTTGGGCAGCAACGGCTCTGTCGTACCCCTGTTCAAAAAACAGATCGAGGACGGCGGCCCTGTGACCCTCACAGACAAGCGTATCATTCGCTACTTCATGACTATCCCCGAGGCAGCCCAGCTGGTGCTGCAGGCCGGTGCCATGGCCAAACAGAATCAGGTCTTTGTGCTGGACATGGGTGAGCCGGTTAAGATCCTTGACCTTGCCGAAAACCTCATCCGCCTTTCCGGTCTTGAGCCCTATGTGGACATCCAAATTGAGGAGGTCGGTCTTCGTCCCGGCGAAAAGCTCTATGAGGAGCTTTTGATGCAGAGCGAGCGGCTGACCAGCACCGAAAACGAAAAGATTTTTATAGAAGAGCAGGAGCCGATTGTCCCCGAGGAGATCATGAAGGCGCTGCTGCTGCTGGACGAGGCGGTTACCGACCAAATCACCAATGACGAGCTCATCGCTCTGTTTAAGTCCATTGTCCCCACCTACCACGCCCCTCAGGAGGTCAACGATCTGGTGGGTACAGCCAAATAAACAGCAAAAGACGCTGCGAACAAGGCTCGTTCGCAGCGTCTTTCTTGTGATGTTGTCATTCCTGCGCAGGTGAGACAGACCGCTTGCGGTACTGTTGGGGTGTTACCTGAAAGTGTTTGCGGAAGGCCTGATAAAAGGCCGTCTCCGAGGTGTAGCCCACCGCACCGGCGATCTGTCCGACCGGCTGGTTGGTGGTACGCAGCAGCCATGCGGCGTGATCCATGCGTGTACTGATGAGCTTTTGCTGAAAGCCCATGCCGTAATGCTCCTCCAGCACCCGGGCCGCCTGCCGCCGGGACAGGTGGAGCACTTTCTTGGAAAGGTCGCTGAGGGTGGCGTTGGCGGCAAAATTCCGCTCAAAGTAATCGTCGATCAGGTCGGTGCGGATGACCTCCCGCTGGGCGGTCTGTGCGGGCTGTACAGGCTGATCCACATGGAGCAGACGGAAAACAGCAATGTACAGCTGTGCCAGCAGCGCCGGCTGAGCTTCCTGCCAGTAGGCGTTTTTTAGGCTGTACTCACGCACAAGGCTCCGGCACAGGGACGTGATCTCCGGGCTGACGGCAAAGACACGGCACACGGGGATCTGCTGACGCAGGGCGTCCGGCAGCGTCCCTTGAGACAGGGTGAAGGACAGGGAAAACCGCTCAAACTCACCGGGCAGAGAGCAGGGCAGATGGTACTGGCCGGGAGCAATGAGGATGGCCTGCTGTTCACGCAGGCTGAAGTGCCGCTCCTCCACATCCACCTGACAGACTCCCTGCAGGACGATGTGCAGCTCGTATTCGGCATTGCAGTGGCGGTCGGCCCGCCAGATGTGCCGGGTCTTGTACATCCGGGACAGATCCGCACGGGTGTGCAGGGTGCTGCTGCCAAGAGGAAGGGTGTATTCTCCGGGACTGCTCTTCATTTGCCTCACCTCCAGTTGGGAAGCTACCGGGCTTATTACATTAATCGATCAGACGCTTGAAGCCGGTCTGACACACAGGGCCGCCGATGGCAGCCAGGACTGCCTCCTTGTCGCCGCCCTGATAGACCTTGGCAATCTGGGCAAAGACCTTGTCGATGGCTTCGCTATACTTGGCCAGTACCTCGTCGGTGTGGGCCAGAGTGGGGTAGATGTCGGGGCTGCCCAAGAAGCCCTCCCTGAGCATGAGGGCAATGTACAAAGTACGCAGCTCCAGCTTGTCCTGATTGAACATAAAGTGGGCGAGACAGGGCAGACCGTGGCAGGTAATGTCCAGACCGTGACGCTGGGCGGCGTCACGCCAGAAGCCCTGCACCTTCAGACCCACATTGGCAGCGTGCTCCCACACACGGGTCTTTTCCATCTTGTCGATGGCAGCCAGCGCGGCGGTGGGACCCACAGCCTCTGTGCAGTAGGTGGAGCTGATAAAGGAGATCTGAGCGGCCTCCATAACGCTGCGCTTGCCGATGATGGCGCCGATGGGGTGGCCGTTGCCCAGAGCCTTGGCAAACACGGCAATGTCGGGGGTCACGCCGATGACCTGATGGCTGCCGCCAAAGGTGAAGCGCCAGCCGATGGTGATCTCGTCGTGGATAAGCACGGCGCCCACACGGTGCACCTCGTCGCACACATACTGCATAAAGCCCTCCGAGGCCAGATGATGGCGCACAGGCTCCATGATCACGCAGGCCAGACGGTCGCCGTATTCACGGATCACAGCGTCAAAGGCATCACGGTCATCGTAGCGGAAGGTCACGGCGGAGCCGGTCAGGCCACGGGGCACGCCGGCGGGATCCAGACCGGGCAGCAGCTGACCGTCCAGAGCGGCCTCGTTGCCAAGGTTGGCGGCAAGATACCAGTCACTCCAGCCGTGGTAGCCGCAGATGGCCACCAGATCACGTCCGGTGGCGGCACGGGCGATACGCACGGCCACAGCACAGGTCTCACCGCCGGTACGGGCAAAGCGCACCTGCTCGGCCCAGGGGTGGATCTGGATGAGACGCTCGGCCAGCTTCACCTCTTCGGGAGCGTTCAGGGTGGACATGGAGCCGTTCTGAATACGGTCCACAACAGCGGCGGTCACGTCGGGATCGGCGTAGCCCAGCAGGCAGGAGCCGATGCCATTGGATGTCATATCGTAATAGTGTTTGCCGTCCATATCCCAAACTTCGCAGCCCTTAGCCTTGGTAGCATAGGCGGGCCACTGACCGGGAGCGAACTGCTCGGGACGCTTACTCAGCAGCTGGACGCCGCCGGGAATGATCTGCTTTGCGTGCTTGTAATAGTCTTGCGTAATGGACATTACAGGACAACTCCTTTGTGTTTCATTATAATACAACGTCGGATAACAGGGAAGAGGCAGCGCCTCACACCTTGCAAAAATCAGCATAGCATTCCAAAGTTGGCCCGTCCACACAGTAATATGACAAGTTTTTTAAAAACGTGTCACATCTGAATAGTTTTGGATGGATAAGAAGAAATGGAGGAATTCATAAGCAAAATATTATCAATTGCCCGTTGACCGATAAGAAACGTGTGGTTATAATGGTAGGTACAGGAAACCTGTCTTTTGACCATTCAAAATACTTACATTCAGAAAGGCGGAACAAACTATGCTTAAGAACAAAATTGCCGTCATCACCGGCGCCGGCGCCGGCATCGGTGAGGCCACTGCCCGTATCTTCGACCGTGAGAACATCGAGGGCATCGCCATCGTTGACTACAACTACGAGGCTGCCTGCAAGGTGGCTGAGAGCCTGGGCGACAAGGCCATCGCCGTCAAGTGCGACATCTCCAACTGGGACGACGTGCAGGCCGCTTACGAGAAGGTCATTGAGCGTTTCGGCCGTGTGGACATTCTGGTCAACCACGCCGGCATCACCCGTGACGGTATGTTCCACAAGATGTCCATCGACCAGTGGAACGCTGTGGTCAACACCAACCTCAACGGCACCTTCCACTGGACTCGTGTGGTCATCAACGCCATGCGTGAGCAGGGCTACGGCCGCATCGTCAACCTGAGCTCCGGCTCCGTGCGCGGTATCGTGGGTCAGACCAACTACTCCGCCACCAAGGCCGCCCTTCAGGGCTTCACCAACTCTCTGGCCAAGGAAGTGGCCGCCAAGGGCATCACCGTCAACTGCGTGGCCCCCGGCGCCACCAAGACCGCCATGTACGACGCCGTCCCCGAGAAGGTCTATCAGGCCGCCATCGAGGCCAACCCCATGAAGCGTCTGGGCGAGCCCTCCGAGATCGGCGAGGTCATTGCCTTCATCTCCAGTGAGCGTGCCTCCTACCTCAACGGCCAGTGGGTTCTGGTCAACGGCGGTAAGTAATCCATACATAAAAACATCCTGCAAGCGAGGCTTGCAGGATGTTTTTTGGTTTGTTACAGCTTTACAATGCGCACGTCAAAAGGCTTGAGCACATCGTCGGCAGGCAGGGGAGCGTCGGCCAGCAGATCGGTCCTGCCCACCAGAGAGGGGGGCAGGGGCTTTGTCTCGGCGGTGAAGTTGATGACAAAGCAGATGCCGAATTCGTCCGTCCACCGTACCGCCACATCCAGACCCTCTCCGTCGGGAATCACAGGGCAGACGGGGGCGGCCTGCGCCAAAATGGCGTCCACGCCCTCCTGACACATAAAGCTGCCCAGATAGTACACCTTGCCCTTACCGAAGCGGTTGCAGGTAACGGCAGGCATACCGGCGTAAAAGTCCTCGCCGTAGGTGGCCAGCACCTGGGCGCCCTCCGTGTGCATCAGGTCGCACACCATGCCGCAGTCGTAGCTGCTGCCGTCGGCAAAGACCACCTTGTTGAACTGTTCCGGGGCCAGAGCGTCGATCTCCTCCACCCACACGCCGGCCAGCTCACGCAGAGGGCCGGGGTAGCCGCCCAGATGGACGTTGTCTGTCTCATCCACGATGCCGCTCATGTAGCCGGTGATGAGGGTGCCGCCATTGGCCACAAAGGCCTCCAGCTTCTCCTTCATGCCCTTTTTGACCATATAGAGCACCGGGGCCACGATGACCTTGTACCGGTCAAAATCCCCGTCAAAGGGCACCATATCCACACTGATGTGCTTGCGGTAGAAGTAATCGTAATAGCGCTGGAGCTGGTCGATATAGGTCAGCTTCATGTTGGGGCCGCTGGCATACTCCAAAGCCCAGTAGTTTTCCCAGTCAAAAAGCATGCCCACCTCCGAGCGTGTCTCGGCGCCGGGCAGGATGGGGGAGAGCTTCTCCAGCTCCTCGCCCAGCTGAGTCACCTCACGGATGACCCGTGTATCGTCCCGGCCGGAGTGGGCGATGACCGCCCCGTGGAACTTCTCACAGGCACCCCGGCTGCGCCGCAGCTGGAAAAACTGGATGGTGTCGCCTCCGTGGGCCACCGTCTGGTAGCTCTGGGCACGCATCTGGCCCGGGCGCTTGAGGGAGTTGAAGGGCTGCCAGTTCTGCTGGCTGGGGGTCTGCTCCATGAGCATAAAGGGCTTGTCTTTCAGGCCGCGCATCAGGTCATGGCAGAAGGCACCGTCCCTGCGCGGGGTGTTGTAGGCTGGGTAGTAGTCCCAGGACACCACGTCCATCTCCTTGGCCCACTTGAAGTAGTCCAGCTGCTTGTAGGTGCCCATAAGGTTGGTGGTGACAGGTGCGTTGTCATGGCGGCGGATGGCGTCACGCTCATCCTTAAAGTTTTGCAGCATACCGTCGCAGTTAAAGCGCATATAGTCCAAGGACAGTCCGGCAAAGGCGGTCTTGGCCCCGTCACGCATGCCCTCGGTGAGCACGTTGGGGGCGACGATCTCGTCCCAGTCGTAGACGGTATGGCCCCAGAACTCCATGTTCCACGCCTCGTTGACCGCCTCCAGAGTGCCGTACTTCTTCTGCAGCCAGACCCGGAAGGCCTTCTCGCAGTTGGGGCAGTAGCAGATGCCGCCGTACTCGTTGTTGATGTGCCAGCAGCTCACCCGACCGGCGTAGCGCTGGGCCAGCTTCTCGGCCATGAGGGCAGAATACTTGCGGTAGACCGGGCTGTTAGGGCAGGCGTTGTGCCGGAAGCCGAACTTGTGCAGCCGACCGTTGTAGTCCACCCGTCCCACCTCAGGGTAGCGGTGGAACATCCACGCCGGCATGGCGGCGGTAGAGGTGGCAAGGACAATATCGTAGCCCTCCGCCTCCAGCATATCCATAGCCTCGTCCAGCCAGGTAAAATCGTACTTGTCCTCGCTGGGCTGGATTTTTGCCCAGGAGAATACGTTGATGGTGGCGGAGTTGATATGGGCCTTGCGAAAAATACGCATGTCCTCATCCCATACCTCACGGGGCCACTGGTTGGGGTTGTAGTCCCCGCCGTAGAGGATGCGCTTGAAGGTCTTTTCCATATAGATCCTCCTTTGAATAGGATGCTGCTTTTATGATAACACGTCTGGACAGATCGAGATGTTGTATGATAAACTGAAAAATATCAGATTTCGAAACAGGTGATCTCATGTCTGTCTATTTCTCCTCTGTTCCCGCTGCGGCACCTCTGGCCTTCCACAGTCTGGGCGTGGACTGGGCTCAAACCCCGGTGGAGCGACCCGATGGCTTTCCCCACTACCATTATCTGCTCTGTCAGCAGGGGAAGGGCGTATTCCGGGTCTGCGGCCGTGACCATGTGCTACAGCCCGGTCAGGGGATCCTCATTGCGCCTCGGCTGCCTCACAGCTATTACGGGGTGACGGACAACTGGACGACTGCATTTGCAACCTTTTGCGGCTCGATTTCCGGTGGTATTCGGAGCATTGTGGGGGGGCGTGATGCTGTCCTTACTCCGGCAGAGGGGGGGCAGGCCATCCTGTCGGTCATGCGTGCGGGGATGGAGCTTATTCACCAGCCGGGCAGCATCCGGGAGCAAAGCCTTTGCTGCTACGGGCTGCTGCTGCACATGACCGACGGGCTGCGGCACCGGGATGTGGAGCGTGAGCCCCTTTACATACAGTATGTAGCCCCGGTGGTAAAAGAGATTGAAACAAATTACCATACCCGTCTTACGGTGGAGAAACTCTCTGAGCGTGTCTTTGTCTCACCCCAGTACCTCACCCGGCTGTTCCGGCGGTTTTTAGGCTGCGGTACGTATGAATACATCAACGCCCGGCGCATGGACTTTGCTCGTCAGCTGCTGCTGGATCAGCCGCATTTGCCTATATGGAAGGTGGCGCAGGACTGCGGATTTGACAATGCCAGCCATTTTATTTCATTGTTCAAGCGCAGCGCAGGTCTTACTCCGGCCCATTTCCGGGCCCAGTATGCCCTTTGATCTGCTGCGCAGCATAAATAGGTTGCAAACAGGCTCGAAAGAGTATAAAATATAAATTAACCCATCCTTTGTACAATAAGGAGGTAGCTATGGAAACCATCTACATAACCGGCCATCGCAACCCGGATACCGACTCCATTGTTTCCGCTATGGCCTACGCCGCCCTGAAAAACGCTCTGGGCGACCGCCGCTATCGTGCGGCTCGTTTAGGTCAAATCAGCGATGAGACTCAGGCAGTGCTGGACCGCTTTGGGGTGGAGCCCCCGGTGCTTATCAACAACCTGCGTACTCAGGTGCAGGATCTGGAGTACGATACGCCCCCCATCCTGTCCCCGGCGGCCACGGTCAGTCGGGCGTGGCAGATGATGCATGAGGAGGGCTATGCGTCTTTGCCTGTTGCCAACGAGGACGGCACCCTGTGCGGCATGATCTCCTCCGGCGACATTGCCGAAAACGACGTGGCCTCCGTCCGTGACCCCTACATTTCTGACCTGCCCGTGTTCAATCTTCTCAGCGTGCTGGAGGGCCGTGTGCTCAACGAGAACGGCGAGATGAGGGACATCATCTCCGGCGAGGTCACCATTGCTCTGCCCACCGGGCGTGAGAATCTTGTTTTTTCCCGCAAGGACAGCATCGTGGTCTGCGGCGACCAGCCCGATATGATCCGCCGTGCCATGGAGCTTGGGGTCATGTGCATCATCGTCTGTCAGGCGGAGGTGGATCAGTCCCTGCTGGAAATGGACACCCAGACCATCGTCATCTCCACCCCCTTTGACGCATACCGGGCCGTGCGCCTGATCTGCAACGCCCTGCCCATCCGCGGCATCTGCGTCAGCAGCCGTGACATCGTCAGCTTCCATTTGGACGACTACATCGACGATGTGCGCAACTCCGTGCTGGAGAGCCGCTACCGTGCCTATCCCATTCTGGACGAATGTGAGCGAGTGGTGGGTACCCTGTCCCGCTACCATCTGCTGCGGCCCCGGCGCAAGCAGGTCGTTCTGGTGGACCACAACGAGCTGGCCCAGTCCGTAGCCGGCTTGGAGCAGTCTGAGATCCTTGAGATCGTCGACCACCATCGCCTTGCCGACATCGAGACATCCAATCCGATCTACGTCCGTAACGAGCCTGTGGGCAGCACCGCCACTATCATCGCCGGCATGTATCAAGAAAAGGGCCTCATGCCCTCCGAGACTATGGCCGGCCTCATGGCCGCCGCCATCGTGTCCGACACCGTTATGTTCAAGTCGCCCACCTGCACCCAGCGGGACATCGACGTGGCAAACCGCATGGCCCGCATTGCCAACGTCTCTTTGGAGGAGCTGGGCAAGGCCATTTTCTCGGCCAGCAGCGGCGACGACAAGACCGTCAAGGCCATGCTGGAGACCGACTATAAGGAGTTCCACATTGCCGGCCATGTCCTTGCCATCAGCCAGATCACCTGCATGGACTCCGACCGTCTGCTGGCCCGCAAGGACGAGTTCCTTGCCGCCATGGACGCCATCCGCCAGTCCAAGAAGATGGACACCGTCCTGCTCATGATC